>NZ_JAAHHZ010000063.1:0-39986 GCF_010672005.1 Moorena sp. SIO4A5
TCCCTATCTCCCTATCTCCCTATCTCCCTATCTCCCTATCTCCCTATCTCCCTATCTCCCTATCTCCCTATCTCCCTATCTCCCTATCTCCCTATCTCCCTATCTCCCTATCTCCCTATCTCCCTATTCCCTGTTCCCTAAAATGTAGAAATTGTGTACCTCATAGCTATGATAATTTCTATAAGTTTTTACGAATAGCCATTCTGTTATCTATCCACAGGTGCGACCCGTGGCGAATTTAATTCTTAATGGGTCAAGCGCACCTTAAGATTTTCGTAACTGCTTTGCTCCTGATTGTTACTGTACTTCTTAATTATGCAAACCGCCGTAAATTAACTTAACTTAATTTTTATTAAAGAAAAAGGTACCCTTAAGGGTACTATGAAATCTAGATTCAATTCGAGATTATATAAATGTGTTGGTCATCTATCAAACACGGTGTGCCACACCGGAACAGGATTAGATATCTAAACACTGGCGGAGATTTGACCTCTACTGTGGTTGGTGTAAACCTGTCATAGCAAGTCGAATCCGTGAGCCAAGAATCCCCGTTTTTTGAGAGCGGGGAGTATCAAAGTACGATTGCCGTACTGTATTTAGCGTGTCAATCATATGACAGGAGTGCAAGTTAAATGTTTTCTCTAGGTTCAACAACTCAAGTCGGGGACTTTCGAGTCGATACTGATTACTTAGTTACCGATGTAAATGGCGATGGTCAGTCTGATCTAGTCGAGCTTTGGAATGATACAGATAGTTTCTTTGCTGCTACTTGGATTAGTAATGGTCAGGGTGGATTTAACTTCGGCGGTAATACCAGAGTAGGGGACTTTCGAGTCGATACTAATTACTTAGTCACCGATGTAAATGGCGATGGTGAGTCTGATCTAGTCGAGCTTTGGAATGATACAGATAGTTTCTTTGCTGCGACTTGGATTAGTGATGGTCAGGGTGATTTTGACTTCGGCGGTAATACCAGAGTAGGGGACTTTCGAGTCGATACTAATTACTTAGTCACCGATGTAAATGGCGATGGTGAGTCTGATCTAGTCGAGCTTTGGAATGATACAGATAGTTTCTTTGCTGCGACTTGGATTAGTGATGGTCAGGGTGAATTTGATTTCGGCGGTAATACCAGAGTAGGGGACTTTCGAGTCGATACTGATTACTTAGTCACCGATGTAAATGGTGATGCTCAGTCTGATCTAGTCGAACTTTGGAATAATACAGATAATTTCTTTGCTGCGACTTGGATTAGTGATGGTCTGGGTGGATTTAGCCTCGGCAGTAATACACAAGTAGGGGACTTTCGAGTCGATACTGATTACTTAGTTACCGATGTAAATGGTGATGCTCAGTCTGATCTAGTTGAACTTTGGAATAATACAGATAATTTCTTTGCTGCGACTTGGATTAGTGATGGTCTGGGTGGATTTAGCCTCGGCAGTAATACACAAGTAGGGGACTTTCGAGTCGATACTGATTACTTAGTTACCGATGTAAATGGTGATGCTCAGTCTGATCTAGTTGAACTTTGGAATAATACAGATAACTTCTTTGCTACTACTTGGTTAAGCATTGCTTAACCATTAACGTAGTAAGCTAACCTAGGGTGGGCAGTGGTTGAGAGAGATTAGATTAGCAAGCCAATGAAATTACTAGACACTGCCCACCTAAAAACTAAATACTTAAAAAACAAACGATAAAACTAAATACTACTCCCTACTCCCTACTCCCTACTCCCTACTCCCTACTCCCTACTCCCTACTCCCTATTCCCTACCCTGATGCTATAATACTAAAAAGCCAAAGGAGTAAAAGAGGCGACAGCGATGACTAAATTAGAAATTGGTCAAGAAAACGTACCGCCGGATGAAGAAGAAGCTACTCGTGAAATTGCTCAAATCAGTGAACGACTTATTGACAAACATCCTCCTGTAAAACGGGGAGAACATCCCAAAGCTCATGGTTGTGTTAGAGGAGAATTTATCATTGACCCTAACCTCCCTAACGATGACAAGATTAGAGTAGGTATTTTTAAAGAACCAGGAAAGCGTTTCCCCGCTTGTATTCGCTTTTCAAATTTCAGTGAGCAGAAGGATACCAAAGGTGATGCCCATGGTATGGCGGTTAAACTGATGGGTGTACCAGGAGACAAAGTCTTGGAGGATGAAAAATATGAAGAAACCCAAGACTTTTTGCTAATAGACCACCCCCTTTTCGTAGTTCGCAATGCCAAAGACTACATTGAGTTTTTTGCAGAAATTGAACGTTCTGGAAGCCGGAATCCCATAAAGTTTTTCATAACTGGACTTAATCCATTTAAATGGCGCTGGCGTGAGATCCAGATCGGACTACGGATTCGGTTGTCTAAGATTCGCAGTCCATTAGAATCTCAATATTGGAGTACAACTCCATACAAATATGGGTCAGGAGCGATTAAATTTTCCCTGAAGCCTTCTCCTGATAATATCTCAACTAGTTCTAAGTCGATTCCTAAAACAGAAAACTATCTCCGCGACGCAATCCGAGAACATCTCAACAATAAAGAAGCTTGCTTTGATTTCTTAATTCAGTTTCAGACCGATGCTGATAAGATGCCAATTGAAGACCCCACCATCGATTGGAAATCACCCTATCAAAAAGTAGCTACTCTCAAGATTCCTGCTCAGGCTTTTGAATCTCCTGAGCAAATCAAATTTTGTGAGAATTTGTCCTACACCCCATGGCATTCTCTACCAGAGCATAGACCTTTAGGGGGAATTAACCGTCCTCGCAAGCAGGTTTACGAGTTAATTTCTCGGCTACGAAACCGACTGAATAATGTCCCCCATAAAGAACCGACAACAGAAGAATTTTTCTCGATTTTTCCCCTAGACGTCTTGCCGAAGTAGGGAGTCGGGAGTTGGGAGTCCCTACTCCCTATTCCCTATTCCCTATTCCCTATTCCCTATTCCCTCGATCTGGGTGACCAAACCATGTCCATTGGCGATCGCTAGGCATATTGTCTTCTATTGTTTGTACAACGTCTGCCATGGTTCCGTCTTTGGCAACCCAACCGCCATCGATATCTGGGAAATCGAGCCGACAGTTCTCGCACTTTTTGTCATTGTAAAAGCGGATCGGACACCAGAAAGATTCGACATTCCTCAACATTTCAGCACCAAGGGAATACACCCCAGTCATCCAGTCACAGTAAAGGCACCAAATCAGATCATGACCAACTAAGCCTTCAAACTTCTGGCGACTGACATTGACCCATTCATTGTGCTTGTAACTTGGGAAGCCCAGTAACCAGATTAGGAATGGATACAAGGCTATTTCAGCAAGGCGAATCAAAAAAAACACTGGCAGACTGACCGCTGTCACCCATAATGCCAAGTGGTTTCGCCACCAGCCAAACCGCTGATTGAGGTAGCTAACAATTCTCGGTCCTTTTACTGCCTCAGAATGGACTAATTCATGAGCAACAATCCACAACTGTAGCGCTAGTATTTGACCCACTAGGGCAGCCAAAACCCCCATCCAGCCTACAAGTAGTCCACTGATCACCCAAGGAATCCATACTATCACTGATAAGATCATGTCCAGCCCAGGGGCTTGGATAAAAAACTCAGAGATAGTCTTGCCTAGCTTACCGAGCTGAGGCATTACGGTTAACACGGAGATCAACCCAATTCCCAGAGAAAAAACTGCTGCAAAGGTTAGAGCAAATGGAATCATAGTTTAGATGCACTATTTAGATGCACTATAGTAGTTTTGAACAGGTCTGGCATTGGACAATTTAACCACAATTAACCATAAATTGCATGGCGGTGATACTTGGCATAAAAAAGTATCCACCCCCCTTGACGGTTACAAATCGAGGTAGGTTATTAATTCGTTTACGAATCAGTGAACGCTGAATGGTCATATGACCAGAACCGTCATTATCTCCGATGATCGGGTCTTTGTTATCATATAAACTGTTAAATCGAGGATTGTTACACCAAGTTTCCTGAAGAAACTCAAATTGACGCCTAATGTTAGCATTAATACTGAAGAAATGTAGTCCCCGGGGCTTGCCATCATCCTCGATATCCACAGGCAACTGACCGTTTTCGATATCATCGATGGGGAATAGAGGTTCTCCGTAAATAGCCCCCCGTCGAATAATCCGATGCCGATTGGATAGTTTAAAGGAATCCTCTGGGGTGGCATCTAGAAAGGAATCTCTGGGGTTGCTACGACGGATGTGAGCACCGATGGGGCAACGATAACCCTCCTTATCTTCTGGTAAGTACTTGAACTGATTCTTATCCTGAATCTCTGGGTTATCCTGGTCTGGGGCAAGCACTAGAGGGGTACCACTGGGCCAACGTCCTACTAATTTAGCGGCAAGCAAGCTCATGGTTGGAGCATGGGGACAACCTTCGCCATCATGTCCTTGTTGGGCAATATATTGCCAAAAGCCAGCTACATCCTGGGCTAGCTTCCGGTATACCAGGTAAGTTCCATGACGTCCGAAATCTTTGAACTCTGACAGCTCTGTACCTGGAAAACTGGGCAAGATGTTATCACTATCCTGGTCTACTGGCACAGATGGGGTCGCAGGCAAGAAATCGTATTGATTTGGATAGCCCAGGATAAACTCTCCAGTCTTAACCACATCTTGATTAGGGTTTTGGTTGTTTCGAGTCCCCTCAATGATCGGCTGGGAAATACTGTCGTTAAAGCCAAAATGCTCCTTATTACTAGGAGCTCTAAACCCAGGCTCTTCTGCCACAACCACTAGACTATCGTCTTGATCTTGAAGCAATTGGTTGCGCCGCTGGGCGAGGCTTTCGGGGTCTAATCCATAAAGGATCAACAGCATATGAATCTCTTCATTATTTGCTCCACCGACATCCCATTGATCTGGAGCGCTTTCTGCCGTATCTCCTAATATACGAGAACGTTTTGAAGTAGCTATCCCTTCGATTAATTCCCTGGAAAATGTTTCGAGAGTGTGCTGTGGTAGGTTAAGAGCTTGCAATCCTTTGTGGGTAAAGGCAATATTCAAGGTATATTCAGGTTTTTCGGTGGTTCCATCTGGTCGTTTTGGCCACAATTTACCTGTAGTGATTTCCGGGATAATAGTGTTTAACCATGCCTGAGCTTGTTTAGGGTTCTTGATTTGAACAAATAAATATAAGGCATAGCGCAGATGCCCATAACCACTCAATATAATTCCCTGAATATCTTCCCGTGCTTCTGGGGTTAATTCTAACATGGTCACTTCCCTCGTTTCTGGGTTTAGAGTTACAGAGTTATCTCTGAGTTATCGCTGCATCCAGCTGACGATTAATTATTCTATTCAGTAGATCTATCAACAAACTGTTATAAACAAACCGTTAGAGCAGTTTTAACCATTCCTCAATCGCAGCTCTATTAAAATTTGTCCCGATCATTTTGCTAATTTGTTGGTCTCTCAAACTAGTTTGGACAGTTTGCTCAGGATAGGCACTGTAGTAGAATAGGGATGGGGTTTGGTAATCTCGGAAATATTGTTTGAACGCCCCAATATCCTGAGCGCCTCCCTCTGGATAAGTCATTGTATTGTTCCAAATGGAGTTTAATCCGTCGCTGGCTCGATCAACAAAATCATTCAGATAATTATCCCAGGAGCCATCATAATTACTTAAAAATAGTAAACGCTTCCCTTCATCAATAATCAGCCAACGGGCAAAATGAATTGTAGTGATATTAACTAGGGATGCTGGTGGAAATAGATATTGTCCAGCCCAATTAACTAGAAATAATACTATCTTCAGACGCTTGATTCGCTCAGGCTTAATGTCTACAAGGTGATTCATTGAGTTCTGGACAAAACGATCTTCTGCGTTGGCCAGAAGCTGACTTTGAGCGAGATCAGCTTTCACACTAGTATATTGTCCAATTTCACTTCTATTTTCCGGTTTGCCCAGTATGCTAGCCAGAAAATTTATTATAACCAACAGGATTTCGCGAATTAGGTTCAAGGGATATTGAACCATATCTACCAATCCTCTCAAGATCTTTAATCCATTCAATCCCACAACTTCCCACCAAGTATTAGTTTGAGAAACCTGGGCAACTTTATCTAAAAATGGCTTGACTCCTGAACAATCTAGGTAGTTAGCTACATCCTTGAGATTTAAGAAATTTTCAATATGTTTCCGAATTGCGATGTAGTTCTTGAGGCTTTCGACTGTTTCATTACGAAAGGCGATGTAGAAGGCTTCGGGCTGATAGGAGTGTTGGTTAATAAACTCAGAGAATTGTGGCTTGCCGGTATAGCCTTGGCATTTTTCCCATAGGCTATCCATTCCTGGTGATATCTGAATTATTTCATTTAGGTAGCTATCTAATTCACCATCATAATTGCTGGAAAAGAGCAAGCGCGGTCCATTATCAGGATCATTGAGGATGGCAAAACGCGCCAAGTGGGTGTTACGGCTCTCAGGAAAGCGAACATAGGGATTATTTGCTGGATCCGAGTCAATGGCTTCGAGAATTGATTTTAGAGCTGGCTCTTCTCCAGGCTTGATCTTGACAATAACAGTCAGGGGGTTTGGGGACATTTTGCCCTCCCTTTAAAGAATGATTAATTAATAATGGGGTTTGGTCGAAACTAAGTTTATGGTTTAGCTTACGGTTTAGCGATCGCGTTTAACCCTATCTAGCTTTAGACTAGATAGCATTTACGAGTTGATGTCACTGTAACTTGATTACAATCATCATTAATTATACCCTATTTAGTTTATCAAGATTAGTTTTCACTGTCAAAATATAAACATTGTTTACATTACTCTCCTCTGGTCGCTGCCCTCTCCTTGCTAGGGCTACATTTTCTACATATTTCTTAATATTTTTAGCTAATTGTTTCTGCTATACTCGGTAAAGTTAGGGTAAAATGCAATGCTCTCAAAGAGCCGCTACGCGATTCTCTAAAGAGACGCTAAGCGAACACATGTTTCACTATCAAACCAGTGAATCGACTGGGGTGGTATAGCCAGGGTAACCTCTTCTGTTTCCCAAGTTAAATTATTTGGTAATAAGGCTCGGATGCTGAGAGAGTCTGACCCCTTAACTCGAACACTAATTAAATTATGCATCCCTAGATTTTCCACCAGGTAGATTCGACCCTCAATCCTATATTTATCCTCAGGTTGAGCTAGAGCCAGATCTTCTGGACGGATACCTAGAACAATCTGTGGCGGAACTTGAGGCAAATTTGGCAAAGAAATTTTGACCTGACCCAAGAGGGCATAATTCCCCTGACAGTGAAGTGTCAGTAAATTCATTTGGGGAGAACCGACAAAACTAGCCACAAACTGATTTGCTGGCTGGTTGTAAATGCCCTGGGGTGTATCTAGCTGTTGCAGCTTACCCTCAGATAACACCGCAATCTTAGTTGAGAGGGTCATCGCTTCCGTTTGGTCATGAGTCACATAAACCACCGGTGCCTTTTGAGCAACAAATAGCTGCTTCAAATCTGCCCTAACTTGCTCTCGCAGCAAAGCATCCAAATTACTTAGAGGTTCGTCCAACAAAAACACAGCCGGTTGGCGCACCAATGCCCTGCCCAGAGCCACCCGCTGCCGCTGACCACCAGATAGCTGACTAGGCTTACGCTCCATCAAATTTTCCAGTCCCAGTTTATTCGCTACCTCCTGCACCAGGCTCTGAATTTGGTCAGAAGGGACTTTATGGAGTTTCAGACTAGCTGCCATATTGTCATATACGGTCATATGAGGATAGAGAGCATAGCTTTGGAAAACCATAGCGATATTGCGATCGCCTGGTCTGACATGAGTAACATCCCGTCCATTGATAATTACTTTGCCATGGGTGGGTTGCTCTAATCCAGCAATGAGTCGCAGCATCGTAGATTTACCACATCCCGATGGCCCAAGTAGGGTCAGAAATTCTCCTTCATCCACCTCTAAGCTAATGTCTTTAACTGGGATGACGTTACCCTTGTTAGTCTTGTAGATTTTATTAATATTATGTAGCTGTAGTTTAGGCATACCATTTGGAGGTTTGGAGGTTATTTGGTTGAAGGTTGTTCGCGTAGCGTGGCCAATAGGCCAAGGTTTGGAGGTTGAAGGTTGGGAGGTTGGGAGGTTGAAGGTTGGGAGGTTGGGAGGTTGGGAGGTTGGGAGGTTGGGAGGTTTGGAGGTTGAAGGTTGAAGGTTGTTCGCGTAGCGTGGCCAATAGGCCAAGGTTGGGAGGTTGGGAGGTTGGGAGGTTGGGAGGTTGGGAGGTTGGGAGGTTTGGAGGTTAGCTGGTTGATGGTTGATGGTTGATGGTTTTGGAGGTGTGTGGGGAAAAGCGCGATCGCATTACTTCCGCCATACGGCACTGCCTCCCCAAGACCGCGCTAGATGGCTTTTGCAATTAGGCAAAATTCGCGGGAAAATTATACTCTCGTTCCATCTACCCATCAATGTTTACAATTCAGATGTAAAGAGAAACGATCTTAGGGGAGTCGAGTTTCAAAACTGTCAATCAATACGATAATTTCCTTCGTCCTCGCGGAGTCGGTTTTGATCAGGGTAGGTTTTCAGATATGCCATGAAGCCTGTAATTTGTCGGCTACACTTCTGACATAGATCAAATAGTTGTGTAAACTGAGATTGATGAATGTAACCAGCATCAAGAGCAACATAGGCTTGAGAACGTAGTTCACCCGCAGAGCCTTTAGCTCGACCTAAGAACTCAATAAAAAGACGTTGTGTCCGACTCTCAAAGCCCTCAGCAATATTTGACATGATAGAAACCGCTGCACGACGCATCTGGTTGCACAAACCAAAATCACGGGAAAACTCTCCCTCCTTTGACAGTGCGTAAACCAACCTTGTTAACTCCCGTGCTGTCTGCCATCCCTGAATTTCTTCAAATCGTTTTATCGTTCCCATAGTCTTCCACACTTAAAAAATTCAATCTTAAAAAATTCAATCTTATACCGAGTTGCATTCAAAGAGAGTAGATTGCTTGGATAGGGAGATAGGGAGATAGGGAGATAGGGAGATGGGGAGATGGGGAGATGGGGAGATTGGCGGAAGAGAAAGTTGTAGGTTTGACCCCAACTTGGTATTAAAACCTACCCTACAAAGAACCCTAAGGGCGAACAACCTCCAAACCTCCAACCCTCGAACCCTCGAACCCTCCAACCCTCCAACCTTAAACCTTAAACTTTAAACCTTCAACCTTAAACCTCTAACCTCCAACCTTCAACCTCCAACCCTCCAAACCTTCAACCTTCAACCTTCCAACCTTCAACCCTTAACCCTTAACCCTTAACTGCTCCCGATGTTAAACCTTGGACAATTTTACCTTGGAAAAACATTACTAATACCACTAGGGGAAATGTTCCTATAACTGTCATAGCAGCAATCGCACCGTAGGGAATCTCTTTCCCTATAGAACCACTTAACTGAGCGGCAGCAACGGGAAGGGTTTTCATGGATTCTTGGCTAATGAAAGTGAGGGCTAAAATAAATTCATTCCAAGCAAAAATAAAGGTAAGTATTCCTGTGGTTACTAAAGCTGGAACGGTTAGGGGTAACAAAATTTGGATTAGCATTTGCCAGGTGCTATAGCCATCTACTTTAGCAGCATCTTCTAGCTCTCGCGGTAGCTGTTGAAAAAAACTTCGCATCACTAATAGGGTGAGAGGAAGGTTGATAGCTGTATAGGAAACAATGAGGCTTAAATAATTATTTCCTAGTTGAAGAATCTGGATAATTTCCAGGAGTCCTAGGAATATCAAAATAAAGGGAAATAAGGTAATAATTATAATCCCGGCAAGGATGATTTTTTCTCCCCTTAGGGTTAACCGTGCTAAGGCGTAAGCAGCGGGAGTTCCTATCCCTAAACACAATAGTGTAGAAGCAATTGATACAAAGGCGCTGTTGAAAATATAGTGAACTAGGGGGCGCAGGGTAAATAAGTTTATATAGTGGTCAAGTGTATATCGCCTAGGGAAATAAATATTAGGAAGGGAAGAGATATCTTGGTTAACTTTGAGGGAGGTGAGGAATTGCCAAAGGAGTGGTGCTAGGCAGAAAATGACCAATAAGATGATTCCTAGGGGGAGGATGATTGGTTTGATAATGTTAATTTGTTTTGTTTTGGGTTGAGGAGATGATGAGTTAGGAATAGTAGTCATTAGTTCCGTGAGCTTAGCGCTATAATTACCACCGTGGTTACCAGTATCAAAAAGGTTACTACCACAAGGGCAGCACCATAACCAAAGTCTAGATAATCCATAACAGTGGTATAGATGTAGAGAGATACAACTTCTGTCGCTCCTCCGGGACCACCTCCAGTCATCACTTTGATCAGGTCGAAGACTCCGAATGCTTGGGCAAAGCGGAACAGTAGGGAAATTAGGATTTGGGGCGTCAATAGCGGTAGAGTAATTTGCTTGAAACTTTGCCAGGGTGTAGCACCGTCTAGGGCATGGGCTTCGTATAGGTCTTGGGGAATAGACTGCAAGCCAGCTAGGAGTAAGATGCTGATGAAGGGTGTAGTTTTCCAAACGTCTGCGGCAATCACTGCCATCATCGCTGTTGTAGGGTATCCTAGCCAGTTGATTCCGTCTTCAATAATACCTAGACGCAGTAAGATATCATTCCAAACCCCAAACTGGTCATTAAACATCCAAGCCCAGACTAGACCGATCAAAGCAGTTGGCAATGCCCAAGGCAGGATGGCGATGGTGCGCACAATACCCCGTCCTTTAAAGGTTTGATTCAAAATTAATGCGATCGCAATTCCTAGCACCAGTTCCAGAGCAACAGATACTGAAGTGAAAATCACAGTATTCCAGAGACTGTGCCAGAAGCGACCATCCCCCATCATTCGCCCATAATTATTCAGACCAGAAAAGACCGGTTGTAGCTGTGTCCCTAGGTTCTTAGTGAACAAACTTAACCAGAACGAACGCAAAATAGGATAGCCATAGACTAGCAGGAGTAGTAACAATGCTGGTGTTACCAACAGCCACCCTGTCCTTTGCTCCTGTGCTGCTATCGGATCAGTTTTCATTCTTAATTCTTAATTCTTAATTCTTAATTCTTAATTCTTAATTCTTAATTCTTAATTCTTCATTCTTCATTCTTAATTCTTCCTTCTACCGACAACAGCCTACGAGTTTCATCAGCTGCTGCTTTCATCATTTTTTCAGCACTGAGTTTGGGATTAGTTAGCACAGCGTTGAGGTACCGTTGTAAAATATCCGATACCTGGGAATATTGGGCAACTGGTGGACGCAACACAGAGCCCTCTAACACCTCTAGCAATTTTGGATAGTAGGGATATTTCTCAACAATCTCTGGGTCTGCAAACAGCTTCCGTCGGGTTGGCAGATAGCCAGTTTCCAGAGTATACCGACGCTGGGCTTTCTCACTGGTGAAATAGTCAATAGCCCTCCAGGCTTCCTCAGGATGTTTGGAAGATTTAGCAATTCCCAAACCCCAACCTCCTAAGCAAGAACCAGGTTTGCCACCAGGACCATGAACCATAGGGCTAATGCCAATCTTGCCTTTGACGTTTGAACCCTCTTGATTTGCTAATGACCAAACATAGGGCCAATTCCTCAGAAATACCGCATCCCCATTTTGAAACAACAGTCGTGTTTCTTCTTCCCGATAGGTAGTGACACCAGGGGGTGAAATCCCTTGTTTGATGGTGCTGCGCAGAAACTCTACAGCTTGAATCGCTTCCGGTTTATCCAAACCCACTTCCAAGGTTTCCGGGTCAACCCAGAAACCACCAAAGCCTGCAAGTATCTCCACAAACATGGCTGACAACCCTTCATATTGACGACCTTGCCAAAGATAGCCCCATTTTGGATCATGGTTTTCCTGCAATTGTTGGGAAATGCTGACCAACTGCTCAAAAGTTTTTGGGGCTTGGAATCCAGCTTGCTCTAGCAAATCCTTACGATAGTAAAGCATACCACCATCGGAACGGAATGGTATGCGGTATAGTTTCCCCTGGTAGCGTCCTGAATCAACTGCTTTATCCAGAAATTCCTTTAAATACTCCTTAGTAACCCGGTCTGATAGGTCTAGTAACCACCCTGCAGCGGCAAATTTAGGAGCCCAAATCACGTCCATGTTAATCAGGTCATAGGGTGAGTTTCCTAAAATGAAAGCCGACGTATAGAGGTCTTCTGTTAAGTCAGAGTTTAATGGTCCTTCGATCAGTTCCATTTGAATATCTGGATTCTCTGCCTCAAAATTCTTGACCAGTAGTTCCTGCCAATAGGAAAATTCCCCCGCTCCCATCAATAGGGTGAGTTTCACAGGGTGCTGGGTCAGTGCTGGTAGTGCCCAAGACTGGGACAGGATCACACTGGCAAGCAGAATTCCCAAAATAATCAGGATTATGACAGGTCTAAGCAGTTTAGTGAAACCTTGGCCTAATTTTTTGCTCTTTGTCATGGGAGAACTGCTATATAGGAATCCTAAATCAATTGTGAGAATTTTTGATCTGAAGTTCCCTACTCCCTACTCCCTACTCCCTGTTCCCTTTGCTATAGACAACCAAGGTCGTCCTTAATCAGCGCGTCGCAGCATTCATCAGTTTACCATCAACTATCCGACTCTGTAGGAGATTCATACAGATCGGCTTTGCTCCGAGCAAAACTATGGGCAAGCTCAGAAGAGCAAAGATAATTGTTGATAACACGATTGGTGTCAGGAAAGATTTATCGAATGTAGATTGGTTCATGATTAAATGCTTACCTTAAACAAGTTCTAGTACTGGTCGTGAACTCAATGGCTAGGTAAAATTACAGGCCCCGTAGCAGGTATTTTCCTGCTTTTTGCTCCGTACACAAATAATCTACCGATCTGGCCAAGAGCAGTCGATAACTAAAAGTTAAGGAAAGTTATGGAGTTGCCCTCGGATTGGACTTAAATCAAACATGAGGTATACCCAATCCCTAACATAACGCAGAGGCGATCGCAAACCCCTGAGCTTCAAACTAGGACAAAACGCTGGCTATAAACCTACTGTTAAAAACCAATGAAAAGCAGACATGATGAGCGTTTTTATTTGGCATTTTTTATTTGGCATTTTTGAGTTTCAATGCCACACAGCGGTACTAGTCATTAAGTTCTACGTAGCTATCCTAAGGGAGTAATTGTGAACGGATCTACAATCCAAAAATTCATCTTGGCACCAGTATTCATTTCCACTACACTCTTTTGTATCTTCACCTTACCTGTAGCCATATTTGGTGAAGAGTCCCTCACCATCCGCATCCAAGATGAACTATTTTTCCATGGTAAGGTCAAGGATGCGGCGGCTCCTTACTTGGGACTAGCGATGTTAATCAGTTTGGGAGTAGGTATATCTAATGCTACTGTAGCTGGGTGGCAGGACTCTTCCCGGAAGTCAGCTACCATTGAGTCTGAGTTAGACACTATCGAGCAAGCTCTTCAGGAAAAGGAAAAGTTAATTCAACAACTACAAGTTTCAACATCCGAGCTGAACACACAGAAGCAACAGAAGCTAGATAATGTGGTTGCTTATCAAGAAGTAAAATTTGCTGATGCTGCCAGCGTACCGATGGCAAAGAAGGTTTCTGGGACCGTGGTCATGGAGAAACCGATAACAGTTATGGAACCGTTAATGGAACCGTTAGTAGTTACCCAGCAACCAGTGCTTGAAAACCTAGGGATATGATGGCAGCAGAGAAACGTAAAAGCTGCAATCTATCAGTTTGCCTCTGCTCAAACTTTCTTAGGCTACACCAAGGGATGCAGTCGGCCAAAGGGTGGAACCCCCATTCGCGATGGCATCAAGAATACTTCTGATGCTTCTGAACCATCCACAAGCATCAGAAATCCTCAAGTTCTGGTGAAAGAAATTGTGCTAGTTGAAGCACTCCAAAGTCAAAACCAAAACCTATCGGCTCAGCTAGAATCTCTCCAAACATCTCTAAAAGCAGCACCCCAAGTCTCTGAGCAAGCTAAAGTTGCAGCCTATAAAATAAGTAAGCATTCAGCATTCAGCATTCAGCATTCAGCATTCAGCTATTTGGTATCAGCTATTTTGTATCAGCTATTGGCCAAGCTACGGAAACAGCTTTTTAATAAAAGAAGCTGACGGCTGACCGCTGACCGCTGACCGCTGACCGCTGACCACTGACCACTGACCACTGACCACTGACCGCTGACCGCTGACCGCTGACCGCTGACCGCTGACCGCTGACCGCTGACCGCTGAATGCTTACAAAATATCAGCAGCACTTTATAGGCGGTCTTTACTTTAAAAAGACCGCCTATGACTATAAGAAGCATGTGATGTTAATTACAGTTAATCACTTTTCAAGTCAGTTATTTTATGACAGTTAATTGTTAATTAGTAATTGGCAATTTTATTTTTAGATATAGCGTTGATCATACTGTTGTTCATGCTTATGAGGTAAATTCAATTTATTTCCCCCTACTCCCTACTCCCTACTCCCTGCTCCCTAAAACCCAGCATTTTGTACCTCACGACCTTGAAAATTGCTATATTAAACTTTGCTCAGAGGCATTTTCCCATCCTTAACCTCAAGCAGATGTGACCCAGAAGATTGCACTAGCTCAATTTCCAGACCTTCCCGCGCCATAATCGTATTAGAAAACTCCTTAACAGCCTGTTCTCCGATATGGTCCAAAACATCATCATTATGCAGGGGGTCATGATGGAAGATAACCAATTTTTTGGCATTAGCAGCTCGAGCAACATTAATAGCTTCCTGCCAGGTGGAATGTCCCCAACCCATTTTGCTTGATACCTCAGAGTAGTATTCTTCATTAGTGTAGGCAGCGTCGTAAATCATCACGTCCGCATGACGGGCCAGCCGCAGGACATTTTTATCTAAACCCTCTTCGAGATGTTCTGTGTCAGTGATGTAGGCAGCTGAATAGCCTCGCCAGTTAACTCGATAGCCAACGGCTTCACCAGGATGGTTCAAGGGCGCATTTTCTACCGTAATCTCACCAATCTTGACTGTTTCTCCGATCTCAAGGTTATAGAACTTCTTTTTCGATTGCATAATTTGCAAGGGAACTGGAAAATTTGGGTGGGTCATCTGATCAGTTAGACGATTCTCGATGGTCGCACCGTTAGGTGCGCAGGTGCCATAAATATGGAAACAATTCTTTTTAATAAAGGCAGGGGTAAAGAAAGGGAAACCCTGAATATGATCCCAATGAGAGTGGGTAAAAAATAGATGAGCTTCTACCGGCATCTCCTTGAGTAGAGACTGTCCCAAAACTCGCAACCCTGTGCCACCATCAAAAATTAGACGCTCATGACCAACTCGCATCTCTATACAAGGTGTGTTGCCTCCATACCGAACTGTTTCTGGTCCTGGACAGGCAATACTACCTCTGACGCCCCAAAAACGAATAGTGAATAAGTTGTGGGTATTAGACATAATTTTTCCTTGCAGGCTTTTGCAGTTAGTTCATCAGTGACGGCTGACTAAGAGGATGTCAGTGTATGGTAATCCAGGAAGGGGAAAAGGTAAAGCTAGAATAGTCAAGTACCCTTGGCCCAATTCCTATTTACCCTTAGCTTTGATAGCTAGAATTCAAGCACATTGCACAGGAGGCCTTAGCACAAGCGTCAGACTAATAATCACGAAGGATTTCACCTGGATTGTTACTGGTTAGAGGTGATTAGATGACTGAATTACCCTGTTGTGGTAGGGTGTATCCGTTATACAAAGTAGCTCAAGTTTACCAGTATAGTTCATCAATGCTGCTAGCAAGTACTTCTTATTCCTATGATTCCCAAAAGCGTAGCAATATTTACCTGAATGTGTTGTAGGTTACACAACCAAAGTATGTGATTTTGATCACATACTTGGCAGTGGTACCAGAGGAAAACTACACCTGACATAGATTCCCCCTCGGAGGTATGATCAACAGAAACCAGATTAATCACCAATGACCAATCAAAAGATAGTTGTCAAAGTCGGCACATCTAGTTTAACTCAACCAGCAACAGGTCAGTTGGCCCTATCTACCATTGCTGCCCTAGTGGAAACCCTGACTCGGCTGCGTTCTGAAGGTCATCAAGTGGTACTGGTTACCTCTGGCGCTGTGGGGATTGGCTGTGGGCGACTGGGGTTAACATCACGACCTAATACACTCCCTCTCAAACAAGCGATCGCAGCGGTTGGTCAAGGACGGCTGATGCGGATATATGATGACTTATTTAACAACCTCAACCAACCCATTGCTCAGATTCTCCTCAGCCGCCGAGATTTTGTACAGCGTAGTTGCTATGTTAATGCCTATGCTACCTTTCGGGAACTACTCCAGCTGGGGGTGATCCCAGTGGTGAATGAAAATGATACTGTAGCCGTAGATGAACTGAAATTTGGCGATAACGATACCCTTAGCGCCCTAGTAGCTAGTTTGATTGAATCGGATTGGTTGTTTTTACTAACTGATGTGGATAGACTTTACTCAGCAGACCCCCGTAAGGTACCGGATGCTGAACCGATTATTTCAGTCAACAGCATTGAGGAGTTAACTGAACTAGAGGTACAAGCTGATGACTCAGGCTCTGGTTGGGGCACTGGTGGGATGGTAACCAAAGTTGCTGCTGCCCGAATTGCTACTAATGCTGGGGTTAGAACTGTAATCACTGAAGGACGATGTCCGGATAACATTGAAAGAATTTTACAGGGAGAATCCCTGGGCACCCAGTTTGCCCCCCAAACTCAAACCAATAAAGCCCGCAAACACTGGATTGCTTACAGTTTAGTGCCAGCCGGGAAACTTTATCTTGATAATGGAGCGCTCAAGGCAGTTTATGATGGGGGCAAATCTCTCTTAGCGGCTGGTATCACTGCCATAGAGGGGGATTTTCGCTCATCAGATGCCGTAGAGCTATGTGATAGCAATGGTACGGAAATTGCTAGGGGACTGGTGAACTACAACAGTAATGAATTACATAAGATTCGAGGGCATAAATCCGAACAAATCCTGACTATTTTGGGTTACAAGGGGGCAGAAACTGTGGTTCATCGGGATAATTTGGTACTGATGAATTAGGGAGTAGGGAGTAGGGAGTAGGGAGTAGGGAGTAGGGAATCGGGAATCGGGAATCGGGAATCGGGAATCGGGAATCGGGAATCGGGAATCGGGAATCGGGAATCGGGAAAAAATCTTGTGTACCTGATAGCTATCATAAACGCTATTATATAGCGGTGTTTTGAGGATAGTTTTAATTCGTGGCTGCCTTTTTTGCTGATTCTACCCAACTATCAAAGAGTTCCTGGTTTTTATTCACCCATTCTTCGGCATGGCGGCGAATATCTTTTGGGCTACTTTCACCATCTTGTACCAGTTTTTGTTGAGCATTCACATCCTCAATCGGAACCGTAATCAACTCAAACAGGCGTTTGGCAGCTGGATTGGCTGCTAAAAATTTCTTGTTTGCCATCACCCGAACTTTATCCACAGCAAAACCGACATTTTTTCCGTCAACAGTAGTATCTTTTTCTGTTATATTTTCCTGTTCTTTAGGGAGTGAAAGAAAAGGAACCTCTAATCTAATGGTATCTTCTCCTGGCTTTAATACTGTCACTGACCAGTGGGGAATATAGCTATAAAATAAAATGGGTTGTCCTTGTTTATAGCGACCCAATGTAGCTGCCAAGAGAACATCATAGTTGCCTTGGTCATGTTCAACGGTATCGCGCAACTTGTAAGCATCCAGCTGATGTTCAATTACCAACTCACACCCCCAACCTGGATTACAACCAGTTAAGTTGGCTTTGCCATCTCCATCAGAGTCAAAAAGTTTGGCAATCTTGGGGTCTTTTAGTTGTTCCAAATTATTGATTTTGTATTGTTCAGCAGTTTTTTTATCTATCTGATAGCTTTGCAAACCATCAGCAATAATTACCCCCACCTTTTCTAATTTTTGGTCACCACCGTTTTCTAAAAAGAATTTGGTGTGTAGTTTTTCCCAATGAACACTGTAGAAATCCACGTCTCCATTGCTGACAGAAATGTGTGCCAGGGGAATACTAAGTTGTTTTATTGCTGCAGGTTTATAACCAACTTTTTCCAATCCAATATTGATGATTTCGGAAACAAATAAGGCATAGGTGGAAACGGAGGATGCAGAACGGACCTTTACTCCTTTACCTGCTGTGGATTGACTCCCATTTGGGGTCTGTGCTCCACAGGCGATTAAACTGAAGCATAAAGCTGCTGCTAAAATAGCACAAATAAATTTATTAATTTTCCTGATGGTCATTTCTTTGATTCTATTTGATCAGTTGCTCTGGAGATGTTACAGCTAGATTTTCCATGAAATTCTGGTAAGGCGCAATGCTGACTACGGACCATAGGGTGGAATGGGCATGTTGGTGGCATGGGCATCTTGCCTGTTTCATTTCCGGGCGGGCATCCTGCCCACTCTACTGCTATTGATTCGCGCAGCGGGCAGGATGCCCACTCTACTGCTATTGATTAGACCTCTTGCAAAAGTATTTTTCTGATAGTATTTACGTCAATTCTTGTCCACTGTTCCCAGATCCGCTGTTCCCTGTTCCCGACAACTGCCGCGAAGTCTAATCAAGAAAATCATGCTTTCTCTGCGTGTCTTGCTTTCTGTTCCTGGAGTTTTGCCCACAACGCTTCTCGACCGGGTTTAGGGGGCATTGTTGCAATGCGAGCAAAGTGTTCTCGATTCCGCTCTTCCCAATACTGTCGGTTTTCCTGTTCCTCCTGCAAAATAGTTTCATACTCTGCTTCGACTTGGCTACGATTGTCTTCAATGTATGACAGCGCAGCGCTTACTTGTTCCTTACTTAGGTTAAGAACATCGCCAATAAACTTGGGTGGATACTGAGCCGTGACATAATCCATCACATCGTAGAGGGTGATGCGTGTTCCGGCAATGGTTAATCCCCATTCTGTGCGTATTACTATAGCTGTGTTTCTATTAGAAACTGGAGCCATATCCATCGCTTCCTTAATGTATCTCTATTTTACGGAGTGTTGGGCGGCTGTGGTTACCTTGGTGCTTTACGCCAACCATTTGCGATCGCTTCTGACTCCGTGCAAAACCACCTTTCTCCCTTGGATGGATCGATAACTGTCGATTCATAATCTTCCATGGCTGGAAGATGATACAACTTTTTGCCTGTTGTGACGGAAATATTGCCTTTTATCATACATCTTGGCTTCGTACTCGATGTGATTGGTGAGGGACTCGATGTGATTGGTGAGGGAGAACGACTAGGACTGAACTCGATTGTAAACAGTGCCATAGCAGCTAAAATTACGAGACCAAGAACGGTTTCGAGTAAACTTCTTTTCCTCGGTTTTCTTTTAGTTGGCAAAGGTCGAGGTGCAACACCTTGAATGGAGGCTCTGGCAGCGCGTATTTTGCCATCGGGTTCAGCAACTTGCTCGTATAAAATCCTATCTCCAACCTTTGGGCGACGACTTGCTCCTTTCAAAGCACTGATATGTAAGAAAACGTCTTTACCACCATCATTGGGTTTGATGAAACCAAAGCCTCTATCGTCTTTCCAGGTTATCAGTTTTCCTTGATGTAGAACAGGTTTCATATAACAGTCTCATGATCATGTGCATCATTTTTGAGTTTTCCCAAATGCCACGTGCTTAAAGCATCCCCTCCCAGCCCGTGAACAAACACCACATCGGCACTGGGCAATAAGTCCTGATAGCTTGAGATTTCAATCAAGCCCGTTAAATTACTCAAGGATTAGCCTCCAGTTAATTATATAGCATTAACTAGTAGATGCTTGAAACCCTATTTCGATTTAGTCTAACAAAAAAATAAAGGGAGTCGGGAATCGGGAATCGGGAATCGGGAGTCGGGAGTCGGGAGCAAAAATTATCACAATTTATTACTTTATCGATTTAATATTTCCGTTGCTATCGATAAAAATACTCCAAAAAAACGCGATTGACCATAGGTCACGCTACGCGATCGCTAACTAATCTTTCCTATTTTTACTGTTACCTTTTACCTGTTTTTTGTTTTTTTATTACATAACCGTACATTTTCTTTCAATACCTTATCCGAAAAAACATCTAAAACTTCTTGACAATTGAAATTATAATAGTTATGTTTATTTTTATAAAATAACAACTAATTGTTAACTATGTCCTACAACTTACGCCCTAAACCATAAAACAATCTTGATGAGATTAATCCTAGTAATTCTCATCATTAACATTCCAAAAAAAATACCAGATTAAGCACATTTTGAAAGGCTCCCGCCAGGCAATAAACAACACCATGTATACCCTTTATGCACGGGGTTACGCCCAAATTTACGAGTGGAGCCCCTTCAACCGACTGACATTCCTGGCCAATTCATCACGGTAATGACAAAGTATTTAATGCTGGGTTAAGGGCTTAAATTTTGGGGGGGTTTCCCTCCCTGGCCAAAGGCCAATCACATCGGATCACATCCGGATGGGTTTACAAAGTTGAGACATAAGTAACAATTCCTAGCCGTGGAACATAGTTCTGCGGCTACTTTTTTTGGGGTTAGTAAGTTGAAGGTTAGTAAGTTGAAGGTTAGTAAGTTGAAGGTTAGTAAGTTGAAGGTTAGTAAGTTGAAGGTTATTTGCTTGAAGGTTAGTAAGTTGAAGGTTATTTGCTTGAAGGTTAGATGGTTGTTCGCCTTTGGCGTTCGAGTAGGGTAGGTTTAAGGTTATGATGTTGTAGGTTATTAACAGGCTCAGCTGATCAACACAAGACCTCTTGAGGTGATCAACAAGTGTTCTATTGTGATTAATCCTTGGTGGGCAGTGCCTAGCAACCCGATGGCAAGCACATCAATCTGTCTGTTGCACTGCCCACCCTACATCTACTTAATAAAATTCTCCCCATCTCCCCTACTCCCTACTCCCCATCTCCCCATCTCCCCATCTCCCCACACTTCCCCTATTCCCTATTCCCTGTTCCCTGTTCCCTGTTCCCGATTCCCTACTCCCTGTTCCCTGTTCCCTACTCCCTACTCCCTCCGATAACAACTTTCAAAAATGAGAAAATACATCACTACTTTATTGCTGTTGCTAACATTATCCTTTGCCTTTGCTCCTCCCGCTGTTGCTTTCTCCTACTGCCGCACTAAGAATAACAACCGGATTTGTATCCTTAGCATCAAGCGGAGTGCTAAGTATCTATGGGAATATCGAGCATCAGTTAGTGTCAATGGCGTTGCTACTCCTATAGAAATATATAATTGTCGCAATCGTATTAGAGTTAAGAAAGACAGAACTGTTGTACTATTTCAACACAATGGTCCAGGGGAACTTATCTGTAGTATTTTGAAAAAATAGTTATAGGAAAGGGAACAGGGAACAGGGAATAGGGAATAGGGAACAGGAAACAGTGATAATAGCTGACTATTTCAGAACTGAAATTGATTGTTATAGTAGTCGAAGGAAAGGTTAAGATATCTTTCGACTCCCTACTCCCTACTCCCTACTCCCTACTCCCTACTCCCTACTCCCTACTCCCTACTCCCTACTCCCTACTCCCTACTCCCTACTCCCTACTCCCTTAGCTAATCAAAATTGCAATTTATATCTAACTTGTACCTCATTAAACACGTAGTCGTAACTCAATTCAACTGAGGAAGTTTCGCCCAAATCATAAACGGCATCGAAGGTTGGGTAAACCTGTAAATCAGCTAAACCGATGGATCTCCCGACATTACTGACTTTTTCTTCAACAGTAAATAAAATATCTTTGATAATTGGTCGAAGAACATACTGAGTAATCACTAACTCAGCTATTTCTCGTTCGTTGCTGTTAGCGATAGTTTCAAATTGGGTAACAAAACTGTTACCGAGCAGAGCGATAATTCCACTTTCACTCCGGGGAGGAGTACTGGTTAAGGTTACAATGGGAGAAAATAGAAACGCTTTGTCTTCACTATTAGCTATAGCTTCGCCATAAACACATTCAGCAAGCTGTTGGAATTGTTGCCGAGACAAGATGGTTGTTTTTGAACCAAGTTTATCTAGTCCACTATCTTGTCCACTAGTAACAATTTGTTGATCAGCACAATAATCTTTCTCTCCTCCTAGGGCAAGGATTTGACTAGTTTGACCTTTGATGGCGAGGGTTATCTTCACTTGGTCGGGTCGAGAAGAACGCAAGACATTTTCAAGGATTTCGTTATCAATCCGTCTTTGACGTAAGGCACCAGAAGGCTCAAACGCTATGGTGTTAAACTTAAGATCTAAATTGGGATTGAGTAATCCCTGTTCTGGTACAAATACAATGGTGTTATTGTACCGCCTGTCTGCAACAAATTCGGTTTCTAATACATCAACTTCCCCACGTCCTAGCTTAATTGTTCCCAATCCTTTTAAGTTTTGGAGATTGCCATTGATAGGACCGTTGAGGGTTAAATCACCAGCTAGTCGAAAATCATATAGGGGAAACTGTTGGACTCTTAACTCATTTACCAAATTTACCTGAAAGTTATTTAACCTAGGCACAAACAGATTATTGATTCTACTACGTACTAATGAGGGAGTCTGATTAGACCTATTCTTAACAGTTTTTTCGTCACTTGTTTTGGTTTTGGTTTCCTGTATTTTGGGGATAAAAGCTTGCCCATTGTCTAAGTTAATGTTTCCTCCAATAACTGGACGCAATGCTGAACCAGTAATCACGACATTACCGGCTACTCCCCCTTCATATAGCCCTGCTAACTTTAGGTTATCTTTAGGAATTTTCAGGGTTAGGGGATTGGAGTAATTTGTTGTATTCGACGCTATCCTATTTGACACTATCGGCAATTTTCCAGACAGGGAGAATCCAATCCCTGCTAGGTCACCTTCGAGAGTTTTTTGACCTTCTTTATCTGGATAGTTTACTACTTCCAAGCGTTGCTGATCTAACTTAACCTTGCCTACAACATTGAGGGTGAAGTCATCTTCTAGGAGCTTAGTTTTGATAGTGCCATTCTGGATATTAACCTCAGATGTTCCTGATAAGTCTTTAATTTTGATACTATCTGCTAACTGCAAACGTCCACTAACATCCAGTTCTATATCAGCGCTTCTATCCTCTCCATTCACCCATTCCACTTGTTCTTGAGTCACTACACTCAGGAGTGCCATAGCTGGAGTGGCCAGCTTGAGGTTGATATCGATGCGATCGCTATTGGGTTTGGGGGGAAAGGGGACGTTACCAGACAGTTGTAAATAATCTGGTTTATTGGTATCAAAGTCAAGACGAGAATCAACATAGTCGAAAGTCACCTCAATATCATCTAGAGAGGTATCATTGACAGTGCCATCTACAACAGCGACTTGGCCATTGGTAACTTCGGGATTGGTGAGACTACCCCCCAGCTCGCCTTTGGCATTTAAGTTACCTGCAATCTCAAAGGGAATAGTAACAAAATTGCTTGCTAAGTTGCTAACTGTCTCTAGAGATAAATTCTGGAGGAGGAAGTCTCCTGAGTTGGTTTCTTGGGCAAGCTTTCCTTGAAATGCTAAGACTGTTTCGCCCAATTCCATTCGGGCTGGCTGCACAGTAATTAGACCTTGGTCGTAACTTCCTTTAGCAACCAATTGGTTGATCACAATAACTTGATTGGGGGAATTAGCATACCACTGCCAGTTGTTGCCCTCGACATTAAAATTGACTTTAGGATTAGTCAAGATACCAGCAACAGCAATTTCCCCAGTATACTTACCTCGAATATCAAAATTAGTGAGGAGTGTATTAGGATCGAATTGGTTAGCGACAGCGTCGTCTTGGGCATTAATTTTAGCAAACCGTTGTAGGAGAGTAGCTAGGGAGCCTGCTGGTATAGTAGGGAATGGTCGTAATTGGTCAGCTTTGCCAGATTTATTGTTACCAATGTTATCACTAGAGGAATTAGTAGTAGAGGAATTAGTAGTTTGGAATCTTTGGACGATGTCGATAATATCAACACGTTTGACAATAGTCAGGATGTCTTCAATATAGGCTTCTGGAATAGTAAGCTTGCCGTTTATTTCTTGAGACTTGAGATTAAATCGACCATTTTTGAATAAATATCGACTGTTACCCAAGATTAAAGCAGCTGATGCGATCTGGGCAATGTCATCTTGATAGGAGAAGTTAGCACTAACTTGTTTAGCGTTGATTTCTCCTACAGCAAGTTGCTTAATGTCGATAGTATTACGACCAGAAGTTTCTAGGGTGAAAAGATTCAGGTTTGCTTGCCCTGTTACGTCACCTTCTAATCTACCGGGAATACCGTAGCTTAAACCAGGAGTGAGATTAAGGATAGCTAGGGATAAATTCTTGATCTGAGCCCTTAAGTTATCTCCCCGGCGTACTCCTGTGATCAGAATCGGGAATTTTGACCCTTTTCCCTGTTGGAGTGTAAAGGATGCGGGCAGGTAGGGAGCAAGACAGTCTTCTCTAGTACAGGGTTGGAGGCGAGTTGCGATCGCATCTTTCTTTCCTCGTAAATCTATGGCTAATTCTTGTCCTGGCGCAACGGTTACTGGCCCAGCTAACACTGGCTCAAAGGTTAAGTCGTTAACCTTCAAATTCGATAGCTGTAGATTCCCGGTCAGATTGACATTTCCGGGTAGAAAGGGGGCTGAGAGTAAATTTTTTCCTTGGATGCGACCGTTCAAGTCAGCTTGACCGTTGACCTGAATTTGATACCCTGGGGAAATTTGCTCCAAAGGTAACCGACTCAATAGCAGGTTATAGGGTAATCTACTGAGATCAGAATCAACCTCTAGGTTTAGATCAGTGCCCATCTCCCATGGCATCTGACTAGGATTAGTTTTGGTGAGATGGGACAGTAGGATTACTCCTTTAGCATTAAATGAGTGTTTTGGCAACTGTAGCGATAAAGTATTTGCTTTGATGGTAGCAATAGCACCAGGATTGAGCAAGGGATTGAGGTTTCCGGATAAATTCAGTTGACTGTTCAGCGGTCCTAGCTCTAGTTTTTGGTTACCCAGCTGCGGTAATAACTGACTAACCAGTAAGGAGGAATCAAGATTAGTAGTATTGATGGCAGCTTGCCATAGACCGTTGCTGAGGGTGCTATTTAGGTTAAGTTTGCCTTGGGCTATTACTCCGTTAAGGTCTGCTTGTAGGTCAGTCTGATTCAGTAGAGTTGGGGGGTCTAGGGTGTTAAGTCGGCTCTTTAACTTAACTTTCCCCCCGATTTGGGTGTCGATAGAGCTTGGAAAGTTAGCCAACGCCATTTGGGATGCGATTTCCCCTACATCCAGGCTGTTTGCGATCGCATCCGCAGTCAGCACCCCAGAGCTTAACTGACCGATAGCATTAACGTCACCACCACCTACACCTAGGTTTCCATCAAAGCTAGCCTGAATTGGCTTGAGTAGGTCGAGGTTAAATGATGAGCCGAAAGCCAGTAGAGACTCTAAAGAACTAGAAAGCTTAGCGTTACCTGACTTGAGAGCTATCGGTAGAGTTAGATTAGGAATACTATTACTCAAGTTAATTTGACCAGCTAATGCATTAACATCTAGATTTCCTGAATTTAACTGGCCTTTCGCCTTAACTTGACCATCAGCCACCCCTAAGTTTCCCTGAAAATTGGCCTTAATAGTATTGAGGCTGTTGAAGTCCTGATTCAAGCCAGAAGCGAGCAGAGATGCCAGGCTTCCGGAAAGATTAAGCTGACCTGACTGTAGCGCTACTGGTATGGTCAAATTAGGAACTAAGGGATTGAGCTTAATTTGACCAGCTAATGCATTGACATCTAGATTTCCTGAATTTAACTGGCCTTTGGCATTAACTTGACCATCAGCCACCCCTAAGTTTCCCTGAAAATTGGCCTTAATAGTATTGAGGCTGTTGAAGTCCTGATTCAAGACAGAGGCTAGCAGAGATGCCAGGGTTACGGAAAGATTAAGTTGACCTGACTGTAACGCTACTGGTATGGTCAACTTGGGAACTAAGGGATTGAGCTTAATTTGACCAGCTAATGCATTAACATCCAGATTCCCTGAATTTAACTGACCTGTCGCATTCACCTTACCCCCACCCACCCCGAGCAACCCATTAAAATTGCCATCGATAGTATTCATCAGGCTATTGAGGTTGGGAGTTGAGCTAGAGGAGAGCAGAGACTCCAGGGAACCAGAAAGGTTGATTTTGCCAGAATCTAAACCAATCGGTAAACCCAACTTGGGCACTACCTTATTCAGTTGAATTTTAGAGGCTCTGGCCTCCAATTCCACCATGCCTCGATTTACCTGACCTGTAGCCTTAACCTTACCCCCTTCTACCCCCACCTGCATATCTCCGGTTGCCTCAATAGATTTAGGAGAAAAGGATTTGAGACTACCAGAGAGGTTGATTTTTCCTTGGGTCAACTGTCCCGACAGGGGTAAGAAGGGGTCTAGAGGCACAGCGTTAGCCACTACAGTAGCTTCCCACTTACTGGTTTTAAGGTTTCCTGTACCCGTAGCAGTGATTGTCCCTTTACCGACCTTGACCTGGGTGTTACGCAGCAAAATATTCTGATTGAGCAACAGGAGTTCTCCAGCACCAGAAACCCCGATATCCTTTGAAGATGAAGTGGATAGGGCTGGTGCTTCCCAAATTAGACTCCCTTGGGGGTTTTGAGTGTTTCCTCTAATGGTAGCTTGGGCGTTAAGCTTGCCCAGGGTAATCTGAGATGGCAGCTTATAGGGAGATGCAATCGCATCCACCGGAAGGGCAGCGATAAAATCGAACGCTAGGGGCATTCCCTGAGGTTTAGTTTCCCCTTGCTGGTCACTAGCCAGTCTTACTTGACCACGCCCAGTAATTTTCCCACCGGCCTCAGGTCTTACTAAGAAATCCGTCAAGACCACTTGGGAAAAATTCCCAGCGAAGTCAGCCTGAATCTGAGCCAACTTAACCTTGTCGATAGTGGTCACTTTAGTATTCCTTAGTTTGCCAGTGACCTCTGGCATGTCAATCGGACCGGTAATCGATAAGTCTGCTGCCATTTCCCCATCTACTGGCACTGGGGATTTCACCGGAACAGTTTTCAGCAGTTTCGCCAAGCTAAAGGGCGTGACCTCAACATTCAGGTCAAACCCTTTTTTCCAACCAACTTCACCAGATACCAACGCCTCAAGTGCGCCATAACTCCCCTGAGTTTTTTCCAAGCGCACCAGGTCTCCCTGGAAGCGCAGTCTAGCGCTAGCCTTCACCGGTTCCTTCAACGGGTTGACTTGCACCTGAATCCCTTTAAATTCCGCCTTACCCTTAACATCAGGGATTTCCTTCACCGAAGGCAGGGAAATATTGAGTTTGGCATCTAATTCACCAGATTGGAGATTAGCTGGGATATTGGGAATAACCGCTTTGATTAATGGCATCAGCTCCGCCAATGCCAAGTTTTGGACGTTGACCCTAGCTTGAGTTTGCCCAGTTGTCAGCAATGTGTTTCCCTTCAGTTTGGTCTTACCCTCAGCAATAGCCGTTGTGATGTTATACCTGAGACGCTTATTGTTGTCGGATAACCCAGCAGTAGCATCAAGTCTGACTTTGAATGGATTAGTCTGACCATAGGGTAAGAGGGCAATTTTACCATTCCAAACCCGCACCTTAGCATCAAAATCAATCGGAGGAGAGAAGGAATTATCGAAATTCAAGTCTTTTAAATTAATCCATTCCCCATTCGCCTCTTGTTGGGCATACACATCCACATGTACCAAGTTAATGGTGACAGGCAAAGGGCGTTTTAGAAGCAAAGGCAAGGGATTAAAACCTACTTTGATCTTTTTGATAGCCACATGGTCAGGGTCAGTGGTGGTAGCTGGGATAGAGGATGCTCCCAACTCTAGGCTAGTCAGGTATAGGGCTTTCAGTTGTCCAACCCGTACATCTCGCTGGATAACCTTACTCAGTTCAGTTTCAATCCAGCCAGGTAAGTTTTGGTATAGCCACATCCTGACCCCAAAATATCCCACCAGACCAATGGTCAGGGAGATCATGGCAAAGGTAATAGTAGAGGGGCGTTTTCCCCATTGCAGTACAGTGGCTACAGCACTCCGGCTTTGATTTCCCTTTGGTTCAGGGGGAGGATTTTGGGAAGGCTTGGTCATATCCGAATATCAGGATGATTAGAGGATTTGCTGAAAATTATTCCAGATCAGCTGCAATATATTCCGGAAATTGACTGATACAGGGTAGCTAAAATTTTATAGGAATCTGAAGATAGGGTGATCGGCTAATGGGGAGAATTTATGATGGGTTAATCGGGTTTTTGAGCTGCTAGCCCTGAAACGCTACTATAAATTTAAATACAGAAACGCAAGACCATGCGATCGCGCTTAGTGCCCAGTAGTACCCTTAGGGATTAGGTAAGCTATCAGCTATCAGCTATCAGCTATCAGCTATCAGCTATCAGCTATCAGCTATCAGCTATCAGCTATCAGCTATCAGCTAATGGGTCACAGGCTAGAAGCCTGTGCCACGCTACTAGATCGGTACTTTTGAATAAAATAACCTGACGGCTGACGGCTGACGGCTGACGGGATTAGTTTGACGTACTACTGATGATTGGGTTCCTCGAAGTTCACTCTCGTCGAGTACACAACATCTTAAACTTGGGTAAATCGAATCGGTAGATAGTGTCCGGTCAAACACATCTCAATTTGAAAAAGTTTTTTCTAGGAGGATATGAATGACATCCTATGCAGCCTCTTCTGCTAGAGCAGAAATGAGTGAACTCCGACGACTAAAAACGTTACTACCACCAGAGCTACAAAGCTGGGTGATGGTGGAAGGGTCCACAGAAGTCAATCCCCCCTTGGTTCGTTGTGAAGAACTGGGTTCAGACGAGGTGGAAATTCAAATTGACCTAACTAAATGGGAGCAGCTCGCCCTTGACCAGCGTAACCTCCTGTTTTGGCATGAAGTTGCCCGGATTCAAAATGACACAATTCCTAAAGAAGGCTGGGAAATGGCAGCCCTAGCCATTGGTTTAGGGGGTGCTGTCGGGGAACTGTGGGTACAAGATGGCTTACTGCTGCTGTTGGCCTTAGCCCTATGCGGAGTCTCAGGTTGGCGACTGTATCAAAAAAACAATGGGGAGAAAAACCTCAAATATGCCATCGAAGCTGACGAAAAAGCGATCGCACTTGCCACTCGCTTCGGCTATACCCTACCCAATGCCTACAAGAGTCTAGGCAGTGCCTTGAAAACCTTAATTGAAATTACCCCTAGTCGTCGTCTACGGCGCAGATACGAAGACCGGCTCTCTGCTCTCAAACGCAGTGCTGCTAAAGCCAAAGCCCAAGCCCAAGCCAAGCGAGAAGGCACAACAATGTAGTGTGATGTCTAGGCAAGACTTAACTGTTGGTTGATGGTTGATGGTTGATGGTTGATGGTTAACTGTTGATTGTTAACTGTTGTTTGTTCACCTTCAACCAAATAACCTTCAACCCAAATAACCTACCCAAAGGGAACGCCAAAGGCGAACAACATTTTAGAATTAAGAATTAAGAATTAAGAATTTAGAATTCTACATTCTGCATTCTTCATTCTACATTCTGCATTCTGACAAACAACCTACCCAAAGGGAACCCCAAAGGCGAACAACCTTCAACCAAATAACCTTCAACCAAATAACCTTCAACCAAAGAATTTTCAACCAAATAACCTTCAACCAAATAACCTTTAACCAAATAACCTTTAACCAAATAACCTTTAACCAAATAACCTTCAACAAACCCCTAAAGCTGACCGATCATTTTATGGGTCTGAGGGAGCACCCGTACCTGCTTAAGAAAAAGCTTCATTAAAGCCTGCCAAGCCAGAACCTGCTCCGGAGTAGGAGCAACTATTGGTTGCCCAGACCCCTCCACCGGAGTCACTGGTTGCAGAAATACTGGAATTTCCGGGCTAACCGCTGCTACCAAATCGGCAGATTGTTCCAACTCCGTGGGGTCAGTGTGGCAATCAATAATTAACTTGATAAATACCTCCACTGATGAATTGTGGCACAGCTTGAGAAATTCCTTGTGAGCAGCCCATCTGTTCTCTCCACTCACACTGGGCAACTTGATATCCATACCCACTGAGTCCAAATAGGGCAAAACCATTGCCATCTCTTGAGGACGATGACCGCCAGTTTCTAGGTAAATGGGCAATCCAGTTAACTGTCGTAGCTCAGGCAGAAATTCCACCAGAAAAGGAGTATGAAGTAAAGGTTCACCCCCAGTCAAGCTAATGCTATCGTGCAATCGATGTTTATTTTGTCTGTCAACCCATTTCAGTAGCGATCGCAAGGGGACTGGATTTGGATAAGTTTCAAAATCACGCTTACCGGGAGTATGTTCCACCTGGCATTGAGGAGGGACAGCCCAGGTATGGAAACTGTCACAGAAATGACATCTTAGATCACATAGGGCAAACCGGATAAAGATCTGACGAGTGCCAACATTTAGCCCTTCTCCTTGAATCGCAGAAAAAACTTCGATCAGGCGGGCAGTTGCTTGATTCCCACAGAGCATATTCACATTTTAAAAGATTTCATGATATATGACTAAATTTTTGCAGAATCGTAGGGTTCTAGGACAAAATAATGGTCAATACTATAGGTTAGAATCTAGCGGTTTTTTTTCTATGATGGTTGATTCAGTCAATAGCAACAATTTCCAGGTAGTGTTCTCACAAGATACTCCCGTGGTGGAATTACCCACTCGTGTCAGTGTACTAGAAGCTGTGGAGTTTAAGCAACTATTCCAGCAGCTTCTCCAAAAAATACCTCTGCCTGAAACAATCATATTTGATTTTCACCAGACTAATTTTATCGATAGCAGTGGTATCGGTGCATTAGTGAGTAATCACAAAAGTGCCCTAGAGCAAGGGGTTAAAACGTTGCTTAAAAATGTCACTCCCCAAGTCATGTCTGTATTGGTCATAACAGGACTAGACCAAAGGTTAGCTATAGAACCATCAGAGAATATTACCACACTAAGCACCAACAAATCAGTAAATCACTTACCAACAACCCATCCCTCCGTTAGATCTCCGGTGAAGCGATTAATCGATATTGTGGGTGCAATCTTGGGTTTGGGAATTACTGCTATTTTGTTTATTCCCATTGCCCTTGCGATTAAGCTAGATAGCCCTGGTCCGATTTTTTTTGGTCAAATCCGTTGTGGTTGGATGGGAAAGCGGTTTCGGATCTGGAAATTTCGCTCCATGTGTGCTAACGCTGAACAGCTAAAAGAGAAAGTTAACAATCAAGCTGATGGCAAAGTTTTTAAGAATGAGAATGACCCCAGAATCACCAGAGTGGGCCATTTTTTACGGAAAACCAGCTTGGATGAACTGCCTCAGTTCTGGAATGTTCTGAAAGGGGAGATGAGTTTAGTAGGTACAAGACCACCAACACTCAATGAAGTAGAAATCTATGAAGTGCCGGAGTGGCAACGTTTAAACGTAAAACCGGGTATCACTGGTGAGTGGCAGGTGAATGGACGCTCAAAAATCCGTAGTTTTGAGGATATCATTGAAATGGACTTAAAATACCAACATCACTGGAGCTTAGCCCATGATATCAGACTGATCTTCAAAACTATCCTGGTGGTGGTTCGTAAAGATGGAATGTAGTTTTATGGTTAGATGAGTTTGGACCAATCACCTTCGCCCCTAGTGGCGAAGGTGATGGCAATTGATCAGATGCCAGCCTAGCTTACCTTAGAATCGAAAACTATTTTTTAAGAAACTATCACAATAGACCTCTTGCCAAAGTATTTTTCTGATGCTGTCTTTCTCAATTCTTGTCCGCTGATCCGAAGTTACCTTGTCCGAAGTTCCCGACAACTGCCGCCAAGTGTAATGCCATAGACCGTGTAAACACCAGAATTTTTAAAAGTACCATCAAATTCGATCAATTTAGGCTAATATAGTGGTTCCCACTAGACCGATCTGCATCGACATGATCATCGTAACCTCCGTGTTGCAGAAGAGTCATTGTTGTTTTTATCTTACAAAATAGTGGTGCTTATTAATAAAACCTGGAAACTCAGTCGGTTAATGTGCAATGGCAAACCGCTTCGAGAATCTCGTCTAATGGTCCAAACAGACTTGAGTGAAGTCAAAGATGTATTACAGTGGTTTGAGGAATTCACTTCTGACCTACTGCCTCAGCAATTTTGGCAGCAGTGTCAAATTGCTTTGGTGGAAGGCTTTACTAATGTAGTACGCCATGCTCATCGACATTTACCTAAAACTACAGTAATAGAGCTGGAGCTAAAGTTATTTACTGATGGATTAGAAATGCGGCTTTGGGACTATGGACAGCCTTTTGATTTCCAATCCAAGCTGGAATCCCTCTACCAAGAGGAGTATGACCCTTTAGAAAAAGAAGGAGGTAGAGGGTTGATGTTTATGAATCAGCTGACAGACGAAGTTTCCTACCAACGTCTGTCTGACCAACGTAATTGTCTACTAATGCGTAAATGGTGCTAGATTTCCGCTGCGGCGCGTTCAATTAAGCTACGCGCCAGACTTTGAATGCCAGTGTGTTCGTAATAGTTAGTAGACATATCCAGAAAAGCGGCCAGATAGTCTAACTTGTCATCAGAAAACTCAATAAAACTTTGCAAGTTATTAGCGATTTGTTCTGGGGTCACACCTCGGTCAGTAACGAAATCACTCATCCATCCTTTCACCGATTCAAAGCTTTCACCAATAAAGCTGAGCTTGCTCTGGGAATCATCCCCAGGAATCGCATCCTGGATCCCTTTGAAACTCCCACTGTCTTCCAACTCGTTGGGAGTTAGACGCTCTAGAGTTGACTGTACTCCCATGATAAAGTCAGGACCAAGGGGAATCAGGCCATCAAAACAAACCAGCGCTGCCATACGCATTATAGATGCGCCACCATAGTCACCTAAGGCAGCCACAAAGTCACCAATGCTATCTCCAGGCAGACCATTAATTTGGCAAAAGCCGATCAATTCCCCTACCACTTTGATCGACAGATCAATGGTTTGGGCTTTGTCAGCTTTCGGAGTCAAGCTGTTCAAGAAACCCAACAAGGGAATTTTTTCACCAACCTTGTTCGCTAAAGCTGCTGCCCCCAACGCCGTACCAGTGCTATCAATTGTTTGGTAAATCCACAGCGCTCGTTGGTAGCCCTGGGAGCGGTCATTGAACAGATAGACGGCGCGATCGCCAATTTCCTGAATTACCTCTTCGTCTTCTTCACCAGTGATCCCACGAATGGTATTTTCAAATCCCACTAAATTTTCCCACTCTCCAGGCACAACAAAGTCTAGAGACTTCAGCGCCGAGATGGTCATATTCTTCGTTGGCAGATCATCAACGATTTCATAAATTGGTTTGCTCACACTCAGACTCCTTTACAATCTGATACCTTCGAGTCATTAGTCTTTGGTTATTAGTCCTTGGTTATTAGTCCTGAGTGACCAACACCGAGTCTGATCGTAGCTACTGATGGTAGTTACTGATAACTAATGACTGATGACTAATGACCTACTTACTTGTAATTCTTGTGATTCTTGTGATTGAGGATGGTTATTCCCCATTCACCTTTTTCCTTGTAGCATTTTATTTACTTAAGTCGGGAAAGACCACTCAGGTTAAATTTTGCTAACCAGGCTTTGCGATCGCTAGCAGTAAACGACGGATTTCGGGATTGGATCTTTACCTGGTAGCGCTTACCGACCAAAATAGCGGTTTGAGTTGAACCAATTTCCCGGGCTGGATAACCAGCAATGGTTTGACCACTTTGCTGATATTTGGCAGCAGTGGTAGGAGTGCTGCTGGTATCAGAAATTGAGAGCACTGCCACCTCAGTGCCATTTTTCTTCAACTTGGCTTGAGCAAAGCCTTTTTTCTCCTGGGTATAGACTCGTTGATAACCGCCCCCTGATGGTGGGAAAAACTTGTTGAATTGAGACCCTTGAGTGGCATTCTTGGCAACAGCCTGACCACTTCTAGCCTGGCTGCTGGCCTGTTGTGCCTGGTCAAAACGAGAGGGGGCTTTTTGAGCGCAGGATGTTACCAGCAATAATATGCTGAGTAACATGGTCGCTAAAATTGTCTTTACACGAGACATGGTCATCGTTTTCTCCTTGAATGATGTATGCTGCTTACTTAGCGAGACTATCTAGGGGAAACCTTACCAGAGCTATCTACAGGTGCGACCCGTGGCGAATTTAATTCTTAATGGGGAAAGCGCACCTAACAAAGATTTCCCAAGTGCCCCATGGCTTCGTCAAATACGTGACCATTGACACTCCCCGGCCTGTTCGCGTAGCGTCGGGCAAAGCCCGAAAGGCGCGGGGATTCCTAGATCAACGAGTCACCTTAAACCGTTGTGTTCCAATCTTTGACTCCGCCAAAAATTAGACAATATCTAAACCAAAAACCCGTCAAGACCAAGTTTCTAGTCAGCTCACAACAGACCCAGCGGGCAATTCTCCTTAGGCGTTTGACTACTTAATAGGAAGTGCCTTAAAAAGTCCGTTTCTCTTCCTTTTCGTCGGGTTCCGGTGTGCCCCACCGTACCGTGTTATCTTAAAGCGTGATTTTTGCTGGGTTCACACACCAACGGTTAATTGATGATTGGGTTTTTAAGGAGGACTTTCCCTACCCTCCGAGCATTACTTCTTCTAGGTCGATAAGTTACGGGTCTCTCTCCCGGCTCAGCCTACGGTTTTTCAGCCTGTACTCATGTTTTAATTATACCCTGGCGCTAGATAAGTGTCAACTAAAAGCCGTCCTAGAAGGACGGGGCTTTAAACCCAGAATTTTTGGTAACAATATCCCACTCTCGGCCTAAAACCACTACCTCCTTCTGGTGTTGAGCAACTGGTCACAACATTCTGCCAAGGTGTACTCGCTGCTTTGTAGACGAAGTCCAAAGCTGAAACACCTGCCAAAGCCATCCTAGAAAATTGTAGTCAATACTCTGCAAAATGGGGAATAGGGAATAGGGAATAGGGAGTAGGGAATAGGGAGTAGGGAATAGGGAGTAGGGAATAGGGAGTAGGGAGCAGGGAACAGCGGATCTCGGAATAGTTAAAAAATTATGTGTACCTCATAGCTATGAACAACGCTATACAATTCGACGCAGCTTGGAAAGGAGATTACTTATTTTTTGTAAATCTACTTTGTCGATTGCATAATGAATTTTAATGAACATATTTATATCATGTCGGGATAATTACCCTTAATAAAAATCTCCCCATCTCCCCATCTCCCCATCTCCCCATCTCCCCATCTCCCCATCTCCCCATCTCCCCATTTCCCCATCTCCCCATCTCCCATCTCCCCATCTCCCCACCCTCCCTCTAATTATGGGTATTCAACCTGACTTGATATTACTTCCTTTGCCATCCGTAAAAATTCTGAAATAAAAAAAATTATTTCTTGAAATTAGCGGGATTGCACCCATGAAAAAACAGTGATTTTTTCGATATTAATAGAAGTATTGGTAAATCCAATTATCAGTTAATTTCAAAAACTAGTTATAGCTCGGTAATCAGACGCTAATTACCAATTACTAATTACCAATTACTAATTACCAATTACTAATTACCAAAAGGGAGGATTTATTAGTTGCAGCCATAATCAGAATTGGCATAAAGATTCTTGCTGTAGCTCTTCAAGACGCTTTAGTAATGCACAATAATGATATTTTGGTCAAGGGAGTTTATGTTAAATTTTGTTACAAAAACTGTCATTCAGGCGTAAAATATGGAATTGAAGCCGAATAAATAGTTATAGGGTTAAAATCCCTGATTGGGCATTTTGCACCACCAACCTGACTTGACAATGGTCGTGAGTTCTCAGTGCTAAAGCCAATAAATCATCAATACACAAATTTGGTGAGTCTACACCCGGCTGGCAACATCTACTACAGATTATGCGAATCCTAATATATTCTTACAACTATCATCCAGAGCCAATTGGGATTGCCCCATTGATGACTGAACTAGCAGAAGGGTTGGTCAAAAGAGGCCATGATGTTCGGGTCATTACTGCCATGCCCAACTATCCTCAACGTCAAATTTATGAGGGATATCGAGGGAAATTGTATCTTACCGAACACATCAACGGTGTGATTGTAGATCGCTGTTATGTGCGGATTCGCCCGAAACCCAATTTGATCGACCGATTATTGCTAGAGGCCAGCTTTGTTGCTAGCAGCTTCCTCAAGGCTCTGAGTTCTCCTCGCCCTGATATCATTATTTTAACTAGTCCACCACTGCTAGTTTCCCTACCAGCGGCGGTTTTGGGGTGGATACACCGAACGCCAGTAATTCTAAATCTCCAAGACATTTTGCCAGAAGCTGCTATTAAAGTAGGCTTACTGAGCAACCAAGCTCTAATCCGTGCATTAGAGGTTGTAGAAAGGTTTGCTTACCGCACAGTCACCAAAATCAGTGTTATTGCTGATGGCTTTGCCAATAACCTGCGCAGCAAGGGTGTGCCAAGCTCTAAAATTGTCAAGATTCCCAATTGGGTTGATGTTAATTTCATCCGTCCCTTACCAAAAGAAAACAACTCCTTTCGCACTGCCCATCACCTTAATGGTAAGTTCGTTATACTCTACTCCGGTAATATTGCCCTCACTCAAGGTTTAGAAACTCTGATTAAGGCAGCATCTAGGGTGCGTCACGTTCGAGATATTGTGATTGTGATCGTCGGAGAACAGAAAGCCTTAGGGCGACTAAAGCAGTGCTGTAAGACTTGGGAAGCCAATAATGTTAAGCTGATACCATTTCAACCTCGGGAAAAACTACCGGAAATGCTAGGAGCAGCGGATGTGGGCTTGGTCATACAAAAGCACAATGTAATTTCTTTCAATATGCCCTCCAAAATCCAAGTACTGCTAGCTAGTGGTCGCCCCATCCTAGCTTCTGTTCCTGCTAATGGTACCGCTGCCAGAGCTATCAAAAAAAGCGGCGGTGGCATCGTTGTTCCCCCAGAGGATCCAGAAACTCTAGCAGCAACAATCCTAGAGTTGTATAAGGATCCGGCAAGAGTTACATTACTGGGCAACAGAAGTAGACAACATGCTCTTCAATATTATTCCTTCGATCAAGCTCTCAACCGTTACGAAGAACTCTTTTCTGAGATTAACAATCAGCGGTTAATGGCAGCGGTTCAGAAGTCTTGATCAATCCTTTTTACTGATAAGGGAGCAGGGAGTAGGGAGTAGGGAGTAGGGAGCAGGCAAGAGGAACCCACCCCTAACCCCTCCCAGGAGGGGAAGGCAAGAGGAACCCACCCCTAACCCCTCCCAGGAGGGGAAGGCAAGAGGCAAGAGGGAAAAAATCTTGTTTACCTTATGAGGTAAACAAGTTGTGGATGTTAGGGAATAAGGAATAGCGATGCAGTGCTACTCCCGACTCCCGACTCGGGAGTCGGGGTAACTATGTAGAATGCACCTCATAAGTATGGAAAAGGCTATATCATAGTTATCAATTGCTGGAAATTACGACTACAGATCAATTTCATCTAGCTATCTCCCCATCTCCTCATCTGCCCATCTCCCCACACTTGCTACACTTCCCAGACTTCCCACACTCCCCCCTCTCTTTCCCTATTCCCTGTTCCCTGTTCCCTAACATCCCCCGACGCAGTACCTAACCCAATTGAGAACTGCTATAAAAACTATGACTCGAAATGCGTACGCACTCAATCCAACAATTCCTCCTCTGGAAAACGGTGACAGGCTGACTCAAGCTGAGTTTGAGCGTCGCTATGATGCCATGGCCGTTGAAGGTTGGGTGGTTGAAGGTTGAAGGTTGAAGGTTTAAGGTTTAAGGTTTAAGGTTTAAGGTTTAAGGTTATACCAATTCTTAGCACTCACACGATTAAACATCAATTTCATCTGGCTATCTCCCCATTTCCCCACACTTCCCCTGCTCCCGACTCCCGACTCCCGACTCCCGACTCCCGACTCCCGATTCCCGACTCCCGAGAAAGAGATACAATAAAATAATTTGCTTAAAAAACCATTGCGATGATGTACGATACGATCGTGGTTGGCTCTGGTAATGGAGCCTGTGGGTTTCTGAGCTATTACCTAGAAGCTGGTAATGACAGGTCTATCCGGGAGCGGGTGTTAGTGCTGGAGGAGGGGGATGATTTCTTCACTACCAGCGACATTACCCACCAGAACAACTGGACTAAGTCCTACGCAGAGGAAAAGGTATTCAAGCTGCACAATGCCCTGACCCCCAAGGGTATTCCGATTATATCCGGGCGGGCCTGCACTATGGGTGGTGGCGGCTCGATTAACTATACCATGATGCATGAGTCGTCGGAGTGGCTCGCGACACATATTGGTCAAGATGAAGCCTATTGGGACAGCCTGAAGGCAGAGTTGAATCAGAAGTTTGCTAGACCAAACCCGGTAACCGATCCCTCACCTGTGACTAAACAAGTACTCCAGGCAGCTGAGAAGGTTGGTTTTGTGGTGAGCACAGACGCTATTGACAATATTCCTAATTTGGAGGTCACCGATACCGGCCTGTTGCACCTTTTTCCAACCCAGTTCAACTCATTTGGGCAGCGAACCCACAGCGGAGTATCCATTGTCGATTGGTTTGGCCAGGGCGTGGAGATCAAGACTAGGTGTAGGGTTGAGAGACTTGAGTTTTCTAAGGATCAAGGGCAAAAACCACGGTGCGTGGGGGTGCATGTTAAGTACCTGGACACGGGGATGACGGAGCACTTGTCTCTGGATAGGGATGGTGGAAAGGTGATTATGTGCGCAGGGGGTGCCACGCCACGGCTGCTCTGGTCTCACCGCGAGGAATTGGGAAACGATCAGATCGGGCAGCATGTTAATGACCATATTGTCATGCCCCTGGGTCTCTATGTCGTGGACAAGAGCATTGATGTTACCCCTCGGGATGTGTACATCCCTGTGTTTGGGACAACAGTATGGCAACCAGAACCAGAACAACCGGGACAGGAAACGGTTTGCTGCTTCGATTTCTTTTCCGGTAATTTTGAGAGGCTGTGGTTTATGATTGCCCACCTTTATCTGGCGTTCCTATTACCAAACTCAATCAAGAGGTTCGTGATCAGGTTACCTTGGTTGTTTAATATCATCAAGAACGTGATTAGGGTGTTTCTTCAGGCAGTCAATTTCATCATTAACCTGTTATGGGGACTTTATAACTTACTTCAAAGGAAACGATGGCATGATGACCCAAGCTTGATTACTGCAGCGATTAAGTTTAATGCTGCTAAAGAGGGTTGCTATTCAAGGGACGACTCTCGGATTGAATTAGATTTCTTTGGAGAAGAGGAACAATCCCATTTCAATCAGGATAAAGTGGTAGCTAACAGTGAGATTGCCAAGCACATGGCACTGTTGAACGGTTTGGGAGAACAGCCACATTGGTTAGTTAAGTGGTTTTTGCGACTGGTAACTAAGATGCCTTACCAGGAGAACCAGATTGAGGAGTATGTTGATGTTTACAGTCGTAGGTTTTTACTGTCCGAGCAGCACTTGTCGGGGGGATGCCTATTCGGCAAGGCGATTGATAAAGGACTTGACAATGCAATAGATACTGGGAAAGTATACGGGTCAGCTAATGTCTATGTGGCTGACCTTTCTTCTGTGCCTTTGCCCCGGATTAGCACTCAGATGACAGCTTATCTGGTTGGTTTCCATGTGGCGAAGAGGTTATGTGTGGGGAGGGAATAGGGAGTCGGGAGTCGGGAATCGGGAATCGGGAATCGGGAATCGGGAATGCTGTTAGTCACCCAGGTCATCATTCAGATTGCTTTCTTCATTGCCTTTAAGCAGTGCCCTTAAAGAATTATTGACCGTCGTTGGCACCTTGTCTCTATGAAGGGTCTGGTAAAATTCCAGCAGACGCTCTTTATCGAAGAGGGGAGATAATTTGACTTTGACTTTATGAATCTCATCCCGTCCTAAGTCGCCACCCAGTTCGCCTC
>NZ_JAAHHZ010000064.1:0-39848 GCF_010672005.1 Moorena sp. SIO4A5
GGGTTGCCTGTGACATTGGACAATTTAAGTAAGAACAAAGACTATGAATGGAACTTGGGAAGGTATCTTCCAAATTGTAGGAGTGGGTGTGCAGCCATCGGCACACCTGGTTTTAGCCCAGACAGGATCTCCCGCATTTCCCGCATTAAACCAAATTTTGGCAGATGGGGGAACCACCTTACTGAATGTGGTTAAAGCGATCGCAATCTTAGTCATTGGTCTTATCCTGGCTAAGATTGCTGCTGGTATTACCAAAGCAGTACTGAATCGCACCAATATTGACAACAACATTGCTCAGTGGGCTACTGGCGGCCAGTCAGGAACCCAGCCTCCTCCAATTGAGCAATGGTTATCCGGCGCGGTTTTCTGGATTATCATCGTTTTCACGGTAGTGGCGGTTCTAGAAACCCTCAAGCTAGATACGGTTTCCGGACCCCTGAATAGTTTTCTAGACACCATCCTTGGCTTCCTGCCCAGTGTCTTTGGTGCGGCGATTCTCTTGGGTGTTGCCTGGTTACTAGGAACTATCGTCAAGATGATAGTAGTCAGGACGCTCAATGCATTGAATATCGATCAGCGCTTGGGTGAGCAAGTCGGCGATGCTGGCACTAGTCAGTTCTCTCTGGCTCAAACCATTGGCAATGCCCTGTACTACTTAATCTTCCTACTGTTTCTGCCATCGGTATTAGAAACCCTAGGCTTACAGGGAACTCTCGATCCAGTACTAAGTATGCTGGGCGAGATTTGGGGGATTGTACCCAATATTGGCGCAGCCATCGCAATTGGTGCTATTGGTTGGTTTATTGCTCAACTTGTACAACGTCTTGTCACTAGTTTCTTGACAGCAGCAGGTACAAATCAGCTCGGGGAGCGGTTTGGACTGAGTAGCTCTGGTGGTCGCTCCCTAGCAGGGATTATCGGTACGATTGTCTATGTCCTGATTTTGATTCCCGTTGCTACCGCTGCCCTTAATGCCTTGCAGATCCAGGCCATCTCTGGCCCTTCGATCGCAATGTTAAGCCAGGTTACTAATACCATCCCCAAACTATTTGCTGCGGCTGGTATTCTGGCAGTTTTCTACGTAATTGGACAGTTTGTTAGTGATCTGGTCACCAACGTCCTGACAGACCTTGGCTTCAACAATCTATTTAATTGGCTAGGTTTTTCCACCAGCGCTCCTAGCACCACGGATCAAACAACTGATGAAACAGCAGAATCAGAAACACCACAGAACCCACTTACCAGTCGCACCCCTTCTGAGCTAGCGGGACTGCTTGTACTGATCGGTATCATGATCGCTGGTATTGTGGCAGCAACGGATGTGTTACAGATTCCCGCCTTAACTGACATTGTTGGTGGGGTCGGTTTCATTGGTGCTCGGGTGCTGTCCGGGTTAGTAGTCCTTGCTATCGGTCTGTTCCTAGCTAATTTTGCTTTCAACTTGATTACTGGCTCCGGCGCTCGCCAATCCAATATCCTGGCACAAGTAGCTAGGATTTCGATTATTGCCTTTTCTTTAGCCCTAGGTCTACAACAAATGGGCATTGCCCCTGATATTGTGAACTTAGCCTTTGGTTTACTCTTAGGCGCAATCGCGGTTGCGATCGCATTAGCCTTCGGTCTCGGAGGTCGCGATGTTGCTGGTGAGCAAGTTAGAGAATGGCTAGATTCTTTCAAAAAGTAAGTCGAAGTTATTCCCGTAGCGTGGCCTATTGGCCAAGGTTGTTCGCCCTTTTTGAATTAAGAATTAAGAATGTAGAATGTAGAATTCTTAATTCTTAATTCTACATTCTGCATTCTGACAGACAACCTTCAACCTTCAACTTTTGATAATCTTGCCCTCAATTCTCCTTTAATGCGATGGAGAATTGAGGTTTCGTCTAGAGAGGAGAGAATTCGTCTAACAACGGCTTTTGGTCCATCTTCTCCCCAGGATGCGCCATTGGCTAAATAGGTTTTGGTAATTTGTCCAATACCATAGCCAGAAACTCCAGCAACACTAGCTTGGGTGATGGCAACTGACATATATGGCGCTAGGGAAACCCCACCAGTTACAGGGGCAGAAATCCCCAAAATACTTTTTAAGCTACTCAATCCCAAGTTAGCCAAGAGTTCACTAGCACCAATACCTCCCATACTCATAGCAATTTTTTGTAATAATTGAATAGCTCCCTGCTCAGTCATAGGAATACCATAGAGACGGGATAAAGTAAGAATCATTACCACATCAACTACAGTAGCGGTGAGGATATCCACAACAGTAACTGGATTGAGAGCAATGACAAATGCTTTAGTTATTACTGCTTTCCAGATAATTTGATTAGCACTATCATCCCGAATCTTCATTTTTCGGTTGACCAAGTTTTCATTCAACTCATCGGCGTAAAGCATGGTGTTAAGAGCAACAAGGGATTTACCTTCCCGATGTAAAATTTCCAGAATTTTTAGTTTCAAATCGTCAATCTGGGGTTTCCCTCGGCGGCGCTTGACCTGAATGCTGCCATTAGGCGATCGCACTGCTACAGATACCAAAGGTGAAGCAGCAACCATCACAATTTCTGCTGGTGAAAGCAACTCCTTGACCCGTTCATCCCGAATTTTGCTGTAAATTGCCATGCGATCAGCATCAGGATATTGGTCAATCTTGTTGAACACCAGTAACATCGGTTTACCACTAGCTCTTAACTGAGATAGAGCTTGGTACTCTACCTTAGTCATATCACCAGCAATAATAAACAACAGTAAATCTGCCTGTTTAGCCACCTCTAGGGCTAAGGCTTCCCGAGTTTCCCCATCTACTTCATCAATCCCTGGGGTATCGATTAGCTGAATTTGGGAATTACCAATACTGGGTAGGGCAACCTGTAGAATATCCTGTTGGCTATGGGTTTCTTTATGGGTTTCTTTATGGGTTTCTTGACTAGAGGTTTGACTAGGGCTTTGATTATGGGGCTGCCAATTAGCAGTTTGAGCATTCTGGGTCACCCCATGTAGGGCACCAGTTTCAAATACAGGTTGACCCACTAAGGCATTGAGTACAGAGGATTTCCCCCGTCCCACCATGCCAAAGGCAGCAATTTGGATACAGGTATTTTCCAGCTTCTCAAGCAGATTGCCCAAGTCTTGGATTTGAGCATCTAAACCAGCTTTTTCTCTACGGGATAGGTCAAGGTTAGCTACCAGATCCTTGAGCGAGTCTTGTGCCTGTTTGTAGTTCAGTTCTGCCTGGATTTGCTCAAAACCTGAAATTGCGCCATCTAAATCCTGGTCAAGATCTAGAGAGTTAACAGAGTCAGACTCAGGCCAGAATTCGGTCAAAACGGCACCTCCTGCTTAGGATACTTCTGCTTTCGATCCTAGAGCATCAGTTCAGGAATCACTTTTGAGAAATCACCCGTCATAGAAATATATGCCTTACAGCTTACATCAGTTACATTCATTATTCATCCCTTGCAACTTCCTGATTACAACCCACAGCTGTAGAAGAGTTAATCATTGCTTTACACCATTGGTTCGATGGAAACCATAGGAGAGATATGAGATGATCAGCCAATTATTAAGTGTTAGTCTAACCTTGCCGATGCTACTGAACTTAGGTCAGAGTCTCACGGATACCCAAATACTAAATTATGGTAAAGTTAGCCATAATAAACCAACATGGACAAATTTTCAGGGTAAACTCGATAGTCAAAACCCACCGTCTTTATCCTTGGCCAGCCGGGATGAAGCAAAAGATCAAGAACAAAAGTGTGAATGGCTAGACATATGTACAGAATTTAGGGGGGCATCTTTATTGGTTAGCAAAACCCTTTTTTAAAAGGTAAGTTAGGTGCTACAAAAACGTGGTAATTAGCATTGTCCTGCGACTAAATCAGGAAGGAAAATTACGCTATCATGGTATTAGATCTGCCAAGATTCTACAAAGCTTGTAATCCCAGCAAGCCCCTGAGCATGGGAGATGTCAATGAGATAAAATACTATATTGATTTTTCCCCAGTCAGAGGAAATAAAATTATTGAGTCCCTCAAGCGAACCATCACCCTAATTTCTCCAGATGAGCCGACTTGTCAGCTGTTTACAGGGCATATTGGCTGTGGTAAATCCACAGAATTACTTAGACTAAAAGCTGAGTTAGAGCAACAGAAATTTCATGTCGTTTATTTTGAGTCGTCTCAAGATTTAGACATGGCTGATGTTGATCTAAGCGATATTTTGCTGAGTATAGCTGGTCAAGTCAGTGAAAGTCTGGAGAAAATTAAAATTAATATAAAACCAGGCTATTTTGTCAATCTTTTTACAGAAATTACCGATTTTTTGCGGACACCAATTGAATTGGGTGCTGAAGCAGAATTGTCGGTAGGCATTGGCAAAATAACGGCTAAAACTAAGGAAAGTCCTAAACTGCGGCGTCGATTGCGGGAATACCTCGAACCTCGCACTAGTGGAATCTTAGACTCGATTAATGAAGAACTACTAAAACCTGCTACCACTACCCTGAAGAAAAAGGGCAAAGCGGGACTAGTGGTGATTGTGGATAATCTGGATCGGGTGGATATTCGCCCCTTACCCTCTGGGCGATCGCAACCAGAATATTTATTCATTGACCGGGGTGAACAGTTACGCCGACTCAATTGCCATATTGTTTACACAATTCCCTTGGCGTTAACTTTCTCCAATGAGTGCGAAACCCTGAAGAATCGCTTAGGTGGTGGACTTACTCCTAAAATCTTACCGATGGTGCCAGTTAAACTGCGCACAGGTCAGGAGTTTCCCGATGGCATGGCTTTGCTACGAGAAATGGTACTGGTTAGAGCTTTCCCCAATCAAACTCCTGAGGAACGATTTGCTTTGCTCCCGGAGGTATTTGATAATATAGAAACTTTAAACCGCCTGTGCCAAATTAGTGGTGGTCATGTGCGCAACTTGCTAGGATTGTTGTTTGATTGTCTTAGGCAAGAAAACCCACCGATTCCCAGTGAGTGTTTAGAAAATGTGATTCTCGAACGTCGGGATTATCTGATCTCATCAATTACTGATGAGGAGTGGGAATTACTTTTCCAGGTGGTGCAACAGCAAAAAGTCAGGGGTGATACGGAATACCAAACCCTATTGCGCAGTATGTTTGTCTTTGAATACCGCGATCGCGATGGAAATTGGTTTGGTATAAATCCAGCATTAGAAGAGGCACCGCAGTTTAAGTCATGGTTGAAACAAAATCACCAGCAGACGCTGCCCAATACAACGATAGTACATTAAAGGCTCTCTCTAGAGCGATCGCATTTTCACAAGGGGAATTTTCCCTTGTGATCGTGCGATGTAACTACCAGGGTTTGCAACAACAGATGCTGCAACGCCTCAAAGCACTGTGTCAGCCCCAATACCAGATTACAGAGTTTATCATACCGCCATCGGCTACCACCCTTTATACCACCATCCAAAACTACGAACACAGGGAATTGGGGCGTGGACAGGACAAGGGGATAGACAGATGCGGGAACAGGCAGAGTTCTACCCCCATTGACTCTTCATCCCCTGACCCTCCTACCTCCTCACCCCCTCATTCCGCATTACTGATTGTTGGTTTAGAGTCAGTGGTTGCCCTTGAGGAATTACTTACCTCTACTAATCAAGTCCGGGATGAGTTTCGTAAACGCCTAACCTTTCCTCTAATATTGTGGGTTAATGACCAGGTATTGCAAAAACTGATGCGCTTGGCACCAGATTTTGCCAGTTGGGCAGCAACTCCCCTCAAGTTTGAACTGACCACCACAGAGTTAGTCAATTTTCTCGGACAAAAGGCTCAAATCGTATTTGCCTGTCTATTGAACTCTGGAGAGCCTTCCCCCCCAACCACGCCACAAATCCCAAATCCCAACCTACTGGGCGGAAACGCCAAAGGCGAACAACCAACCAACCTCCAACCAACCTCCAAGCAACCAACCAACCTTGGCCAAAAGGCCACGCTACGCTCTCAACCTCCCAACCTTCAACCTCCCAACCTTCAACATTCCAACCTTCAACATTCCAACCTTCAACATTCCAACCTTCAACATTCAACCTCCCAACATTCAACCTCCCAACAACCTCCCAACCTCCAACCTCCCAACCTCCAACCAACCAACCCCGATATTTGTATTACCTATTCCAGGAACTCAGCACTCCAAAACCAACGTCGATTTGAACTGGATTTTGCCCTAAAAGATTTACATAGTCGTGGCATTACCTTGGACAAGGAATTAGACGCTAGTCTAGACTTTGTTTTGGGTCTAGATGACTATATAAGCGATCGCATAAATCTAGCCAAGAAGCGATTTCGTAAAAGCTTAAGAGTTTGGCAGCAAACCGATAACTTAGAACGGCAGGGGTTATTATTGTTTTATCTCGGTTTGTGTTACTGTCGCCAGGCTGACCAAAATCAAGCTCATAAACAGCGCTATTGGGAAGAAGCTTGGCCGTATCTGCATCGATGTATGGGAATTTTCACCCAAGCGGGGCGTCACGATCTGGTGGCTATTTTTATTAGTAAGCTAGCTGAACTGCTGCAGCATCTACAAGCGTGGTCATTCTTACAAAGCACCTCTCAACAGGCTCTGTCGCTTCATGAAACCTATGGGACTCAGGTGCAACTAGCCCAAGATTACGGCTTTCTGGCAGAAGTAGCCCTTGAGCAATCCCGATGGGACGATGCTGGTCAATTAGCGGAGAAAGCTCTATTAATTTTGGTTGTTGCTGCTGATGATCAGCCCCATGACCAAGGCTTGCATCCATTGCTATTAGCCCAGCTCTATCGGTTATTTCTGGTAAAATCCCAAGGAAAGCAGGGAAATCTAGCCCAAGCCGACAAGCAGCTGGAAAAAGCGAGTCAGAAACTGGCAGATGCCATAGAATCCAGCAATTATCGCTATGAGCCTCAGCGTTACCTGCACCTGTTGGAACGATTACGTAGCCTTTACTTTGAACAAGGGCAATACTTAGAAGCATTTCGGATTAAACAAGAACAACGGGCAGTGGAGCAGCTGTATGGCTTCCGTGCCTTCATTGGTGCTAGTCGTCTACAGCCACCACGAGGAGCTAATAATCCCAGCTGGCATGGCGTACAGCCACAAGACCTTATTCCCCAAGAAATGGCAGCTTCTGGACGTCAGCGAGATGTAAACCGCTTAATGGAACGGATTACCCGTGCTGATCACAAACTGACAGTGATTCATGGTCAGTCAGGGGTTGGAAAAAGTTCCATTGTCCATGCTGGATTAGTGCCAGCACTCAAAAATAGACCCCTTGGCGATCGCATTGGGTTACCGATTGTCGTACAAGTTTACACCGATTGGGCGGGGGAACTGCATAAACACTTGGCTGATCAGGTATCAGGAAATGGAAATGACGAACCCTTAATCAGGGAAAAATTTCTAAATTCTAATGGTAACGGCCTAATTTCCTCTGTGGTGGAGCAATTACAACACAACGCCGACAATAACTGGTTAACGGTTTTAATTTTTGATCAGTTTGAAGATTTTTTCTCCGTTTATTCCCATCAATCCCAACGAAAACTATTTTATGATTTTTTAGTTAGTTGTCTTCAATTACCCTATTTAAAACTAATTTTTTCTATCCGAGATAACGCTTTGCATAACTTACTAGAATTAGAACATTATACTTGGGAAGTTATAGAAAGTAATATCTTAGATAAAAAAATTCGTTATCCATTAGTCAATTTTCCCTTAGAAGATGCTTATTCTGTTATTCAAAGCTTAACCCATCGGGCTAATTTTTATTTAGAGCCAGCTTTAATTGATGAATTAGTCAGAGAATTAGGAGCTGAACTTGGAGAAGTTCGTCCCATTGAGTTGCAAGTAGTAGGGGCTCAAATCCAAGCAGAAAATATTACTACCTTAGCTCAGTATCAGCACCATGGTCCCAAAGCTAAACTGGTGGAGCGGTTTTTAGAAAAAGTTATTAAAGATTGCGGTCCTGAGAATGAAACAGGTGCTTGGCTAGTGTTATCATTACTGACTGATGACAATAAAAATCGTCCCCTTAAAAATCGCTCCGAGCTAGCCATAGAGTCATGCTTAGAAGACCATACGTTAGATTTAATTTTAGAAATTTTTGAGAAATCAGGATTGGTATTTCTATTACCAGAAGTTCCGATCAGCCGCTATCAACTGGTTCACGATTACCTGGTAGACGTTATCCGCCAGAAAAAGCAATCGAAACTGCAAGCAGAATTAGAAAATCTGCGCCAGAAAGACAAACAGAGCCAGGATAAAATTGAGCAACTGGTTAAAGAACAAGAACTCCAAAACCAACTGGCCAAAATAACCAAAAAACAAAGGAAAACCGAAGAAAAGCTGAATCGAATTCTCAGACAACGATTGCGAGAAGCACGTTGGGCAGGAATGGCACTGTTCAGTCTGATGGTGATTACCGGTATACTTGGGGTTCGCTACGCTATCAGTAAAACCAACAACCATTTGAGTGACCTGAGCTACTCCTCAAAAGCTCTAGTTGATGCCAACAGAACCTTAGATGCCCTCATCCTCAGTTTAGAAGCCGCCCAGGAATTGCAGCAATCCCTTGGGGTTAATCCAGAAACCCAGACACGGGTAGTCACTGCTCTACAACAGGCAGTTTATGGGGTCAGAGAACGTAACCGTTTAAAGGGACATCGAGATTGGGTCAGTAGTGTCAGTTTTAGCCCAGATGGTAAGCTGATTGCCTCTGGGAGTCGAGACAAGACTATCAAACTTTGGCGCAAAAACGGTACCTTGCTCAAAACGTTGCGAGGTCATCGGGCTGGAATCCACAGTGTCAGTTTTAGTCAAGATGGTCAGATCCTCGCTAGTGGTAGTGAAGACAAAACTGTGAAGCTGTGGCGTAAGGATGGATCCCTGATAATGACCTTAGATGGGCCAGATGGGCATACCGAAACAGTCCATTGTGTTAGGTTTAGCCGCGATCGCCAGATGATCGCATCGGCTAGTGAGGATAAAACCGTCAAACTATGGCGTAAAGATGGTGTTTTACTCCAGACTCTAACCGGTCACAGTGATTCGGTGTTGGGAGTTAGTATTTCTCCCAATGGTCAGTTAATTGCTTCTGCTAGTAAAGACAAAACTATCAAACTTTGGCGCAGGGACGGAACACTGCTGAAAACCTGGCAAGCTCATACACAACCAGTGGTGAGTGTCCGTTTTAGTCCTGATGGCAACACTATTGCATCTACCAGTACAGACAACACTGTTAAACTCTGGCAAACTAATGGGACATTAATCGATACCCTCGAAGGTCATCGTAATTGGGTTCTGGATGTCAGTTTTAGCTCCGATGGTCAGAGGCTAGCCACTGCTAGTGCTGATCACACTATCAAACTCTGGAACAGTGATGGGGAATTAATCGAAACCTTGGCTGGACATAGCGAAATGGTGGTAGATGTCACTTTCAGTCCCGACAACAAGACCATTGCATCTGCTAGTGTAGACAAAACTATTAGACTCTGGGCCAGTGACGGGGGGATACTGGCACGGATCCGCCATAATCAAGCTGTCAGGAGTGTAAGTTTCAGCCCCAATGGTGAAATAATTGCTACTGCTAGTGCAGACAATACCATTCAACTGTTGAGGCTTCAAGATCGTAGCAGAAAAGCCTTCTTGGCTCATGGTCAAGGGTTGACTGCAATTAGTTTCAGCCCTGATAGCACGATCATGGCTAGCGCTAGTGAAGATAAAACGGTGAAACTCTGGAATTTAGATGGCTCCTTGCTTGACACTCTAGAAGGACACCAGGATCAGGTTTGGGGAGTTAGTTTTAGTCCCGATGGTGAATTAATTGCTTCTGCTAGTGCTGACGAAACCGTTAAACTTTGGCTTTTAGATGGCACCTTAGTCAAGACCTTAGAGGGGCACCAGGATAAAGTTTGGGGAGTCAGTTTTAGCCCAGACGGCAAGCAGATTGCCTCTGCTAGTAATGATGGCACGGTAAAACTCTGGAATCGTGAGGGCAAGTTGCTCAATACGTTGAAAGAGCATAATGATGCTGTCAATTGGGTCAGTTTTAGTCCAGATGGCGAGATGATTGCTTCTGCTAGTAGTGATGGCACGGTAAAACTCTGGAATCGTGATGGCAAGTTGCTCAATACCTTGAAAGGCCATAATGGTGCCGTGAATTGGGTTAGTTTTAGTCCTGATGGAACCTTAATCGCATCTGCTAGTGGTGATACAACGGTTAATCTTTGGAGTCGGGATGGACATTTAATTAATACCTTTAAGGGACACAACGATTCGGTGTTTGGAGTTAGTTTTAGTCCCGATAGTAAGTTAATTGCTTCTGCTAGTAAAGACAAAACCGTGATTTTGTGGAATTTGGATGTGGATTATTTGCTACGGCGCGGTTGTAGTTGGTTGTACGATTATTGGCACCATAACCGTGATGCTCAAAGGGATAAGCTTTGTGGATTTTCACTATAGGAAGGGAGTAGGGAGTAGGGAGTAGGGAGTAGGGAATCGGGAGTCGGGAGTAGCGCTATACTTTATTAACTATTGCCTATTGCCTATTGCCTATTGCCTATTGCCTATTGCCTATTGCCTGTTCCCTGTTCCCTATTCCCTATTCCCTATTCCCTAAAATCAAAAAATTGTGTACCTCAACCCATTGACAATTACTATCTATGGAAACTCAATCTGATTCAAACCTAACTGATTCAAACTTAAGTAAAATAGCTTCTGGAGAAACCTGGAACTATGAAGCGACGGTGGCTAAAGTTGAAACCATTATTAGGAAAATAGAAACGGGAGAACTAGAACTAGCAGAGGTGTTTGATCAGTTCTCCGCTGCTGTCGAATATCTCCATCAATGTGAGGATTTTCTGGCTAAGCGACAGCAACAGATGGATTTGTTGATTGAGACGCTGACTAATGATTCTGATTTTTAATAGTAATTTAAGCATATGCGCTACGCGCAGGCTAAGCGAACAGCTATCAGCAATCAGCGGTCAGCTTGTGAATAAAAGAGGTAAGCATGGGTTTAATAGTCACAGGCTAGAAGCCTGTTCCACAAACTAGAAGCCTGTTCCACAAAGCTGACCGCTGACCGCTGACCGCTGACCGCTGACCGCTGACATCAGCCCATCCCTTGAATACCAACATGTCCAGCAAAGGCATACCAATCTTCACTAAAGCCTTTGAATTCCAGATCTTTCAGGGTAAATTTTACGTGATTCTCCTCCACAGTAAACTTAACCGTATTATCAGCATTAGGTTGATCTGTCACAATCACCAATTCAGTGCCTGCTGGAATTTCCTGCTTTGATGCTTCATTCAACATACTAGATTGAATAGGAGCTCGCTTAATTACCGTATCTTGATTAAAGAAAAGGTTAAGTAAAACGGGTTGATTGACTAAGGTATTCTGATAAATAGGAATGTTTAAAGCAGTCTGATCGTTTTGTTTAGACACTACATTACTAACAGTTTCTACCGGTTGCAGACTCTCCATCATAATTGCAACATGGTCTTCAAAGGCATACCAATCACCACTGAAACCCTTAAAAGCAATATCTTTTAAACCCAGTTTAATGTGATTGCCAGATTCCTGACCATAATAGCGAAGTACTAATAGAGTACCTGCTGGTACCATCTGACGTTTATTATCAGGCAATTGCGACGATTGAATCGGCTCTTGCTTGAGATAGCTATCTTGCTTAAACAGAATTCTTAATACATTTGCCATGACACTGTTTTTACTTGGGTAAGCTAAAAATCAAACTTTTAGAATTAAGAATGTAGAATTAAGAATGTAGAATTAAGAATTAAGAATGTAGAATTCACCATTCTGCCTTCTGCCTTCACCATTCTGCCTTCACCATTCTTCATGGTCCATTATAAATTATCAATTCACCATTCTTCATTCACCATTCTTCATTCACCATTCTTCATTCTTCATTCACCATTCACCATTCACCATTCTTCATTCTTCATTCTTCATTCTTCATTCTAAATTCTTCATTCTTCATTCTTCATTCAACTAATACTACCCCGTTTACGAGCTTCCTTATAAGATATTCCCACATTCTTGACACCTGCCCGAATCATTTGTTGTTCAAGCAAAGCAAAGAAGCGATTCCGGTCACCGGCCTTTATCACCGCCTGATTATGAGCTTCAGACACAGCAATGGGATAACCATATCCTTTATAGACCTGCCCCAGCATTAAACTCAAGGCTTGATTGAGCAATGCCGAATTTTGGGCTACCCATTCTGGCATCTCGATACGAGCAATTTCTGTGCCAACATGGACATAACAGAAATAGATCCGATGATGGTCGTATAAATCCAGAATCCGTGCGGAACTCTGAAATAGAGGGCTACGCTGTCCTGGTTTCAATAAACTTGCCCAGAGAGTGGTATCCCGGAGGGGGTCAATCACCTGACAGGGCAACTTGTCGGTTAGATTACCACATTGGGTGATACATTTTGGTGTTTCATAGGGACAAGCTGGTAATCTGAGGAAATTAACCATTTCCACACTACGAGAAGCACTCAGGTAGCCGATCAGGGGTACATTAACAGAACGCAACTGCTCCCAAGCTGTTAGAATCGGAGGCAATATGCGATCGCGTGCTTCCCCTGGCATCCCATCAAGAAACCAGTAAATTAGGGAACCATCTACTATCGCTAGATTGGGGGTATCCCTGTGGGGAGCTGGTGGTTTCACCCAACGGCAAGCCATTTCTGCTAACATCGATACCTCGGAAATCGTGCGCCGATGCCCCATCCACTCCTGCGTGCGAATCCCCCACTGACGAGAAATATATAAGTCTTCCGGTCGGTAGAACACTTCGGGCATACTATCCAACAGAGGATACAGACTTTGTCCATAGTGCAACATTACCCGACCCACATTAATCACATAACAGTAGAGGATTTCGTGGTGAGACGGGGCAATTTGAGACCCATCGGTGGCGAAAACACTATGGCTTTCAGGGGGAATACTGATATCAACACAAGTATCTAGAGGTTCGGCAGGTGTTGCCGCCGTGAAGATCATGCGATCGCGCCATTCTTGATGAGACTTGAGCAAACTCTCTTGTTGTGTTTTAGCCTTTGCCAGTAATTGTTCAGCCCGTTCTAAGCGTTGGCGAGACGCCACCGCCTCTAGTCTCAGGTGCTTACTAATACCAGGAATTTGTCCTGCCAGTTTTGCCAGATCAAGCATGGAGAGCTCATCATTAGATTTACTGTAGATTTACGAATTTCAAACTAGTTATCTGTAACACAGGTTTTTTGTGATCCTAAACGACTCATTAAGTGATCCTAAACGACTCATTCAGTTATCCTAAACAAACACAGATAAATAAACACAATTGTATACATCAGGCTCCAATAACAAACCTGATCCTATACATCAGCCTCAGATCACAAACACGATTGCATACATTACCTTTTCATACTGACAGTATCCATGTCCGTAATTTCGTCAGTAATTTCTAGGAGGTAAGATTTTATGAAGAATCGCCAGTTAATCAAGTCCTTGTCCCTGGCATCTGCAGCAGTCATTGGTGGTAACGCCCCAGCTCAAGCCATAGACTTCGACTTCAGCTATCAACCAGGGACTTCATCCCCATCCGTCGCAGGAATGGGGTATCCTTTGCACAACATAGTTGGTTGTTATCTCCATGGGCGTAACTTTCCCGCGCACCGAACGCGCCCCGCGTGGCCTATGGCCAGGGTAGCTGAGTAGGGTCAATACCCAGTTTTTTTGAGACCCTTACTTTTTATATTAACACTATTTGAGACGGAATATTCATCCCCGACCTAATTCGACGGGGTATTCTTTTCCCTCTCAAACTCTCCCACTCTGATAAAACGAATGCGATGCTCAGCATTGAGCCGCTACGCGATTGGCCTATGGCCACGCTAAAAGCGATCGCATACATCAGCCTGGCATACTCAAAGCATAGATTTACCATAATAAAGTTAAAATTATCCTTAATTTTCGGTTACCAATGTCATTTTATCCAGCCACCGTAGTCTAGAGAATTTACCAATAGATTATGAAAACCAGCCCTCTATAATTTTCTATGATTTTTGAATATTTTGATGACATAACTAGTTTAGTTATATAGGAAAGGGAACAGCGGATCTGGGAACAGGGAGTAGGGAGTAGGGAGTAGGGAGTAGGGAGTAGGGAGTAGGGAGTAGGGACTTCGGAGCAGCGATGCAGACTGGTCTTGGGGGTTTCCAAGTCACTTGCTCATCTGACTTTTCACACTCCCCACACTTCCCACAATTCCCACACTTCCCCTGAATAGTTTAGGGACATAAAAGTTTTAGTTGCGTCTGTTTTTAAGCATAAATTATTGGCAGAATAACTTTCCTTTTACCTATACTTTTGAATAAATACAGCATTTCCCAATAGATCATAAAACCAAATGCTGATTTGTGATCACACCTCTGACACTTCCCGCGCCCACTCCCCGCGCCCCCGCCCCACACTATTCCCTGTTCCCTATTCCCTGTTCCCTGTTCCCGATTCCCTAATTATGACATTCATATTAAACTCTCATAATGTTTTTGACTATCTAGCTGCTCGTGGTTTATGCAATCCTTCCGAGCAAGCTCTCAGTAAAATTGAGCCACTGGAAGCCAAGAATTTTAACTTATTGCTGACCTTTCCAGATGGTAATAAGCTGCTCGTAAAGCAGGAGCGACATAACCAGGAAGGGAAAGCCGCTGGTGAGTTTTTGAATGAATGGCGAATTCAAGAATTCTTACAGAAATTTCCAGAACTTGCTAACCTCCGCTCTTTGATACCAGAGGTGCTGCATTTTGATGGTGAGAATTCCATTATGGTTTTCCGCTATCTCGATGACTATCGGGATTTAATGGATTTCTACGCCAAGGAAAATATCTTTCCTCCAGACGTTGCTGGCACCATCGGCACCCTTTTAGGAAAAATCCATCATCATACATTTAATCGTAAAGACTATCAAGATTTTTTTGGTACCGAAAACGATAATCAAACCACTGACCAAGTGCCTAGATTAGTTAATAGTTTAGAACGAATTGGTCCAGAAATCTTTGGTGCGGTACCTGCTGACGGGCTGAAATTCTTTGCCCTTTATCAACGATACGATAGTTTAGGGCAAGCGATCGCACAACTAGGCAATGCTTTTGCCCCCTGCTGTCTGACCCACAATGACCTAAAGCTAAATAATATCCTTCTGCACCAAGATTGGGAGCATCAGAGTACCAGCATTGTCAGACTAATTGATTGGGAGCGCTGTAGTTGGGGAGACCCAGGGTTTGATTTAGGAACACTGATCAGTAGCTATGTGCAAATCTGGCTGAGTAGCCTGGTTATCAGTAAATCTTTAAGTATTGAAGAATCCCTAGGTTTAGCCATGACCCCCTTGGAACAGCTCCAGCCTTCCATTGCTGCCCTAACCAAAGGGTATTTTGAAACCTTTCCAGAAATTTTAGAACACCGACCTGATTTCTTGCGGACAGTAGTGCAATTTACAGGTTTTGGTTTGATTCAACGAATTCGGGCGATGATTGAGTACCAAAAATCCTTTGGTAATGCTGGGATTGCCATGCTTCAGGTTGCCAAGACCTTGTTGTGTCGTCCAGAACAATCCATGCCCACGATTTTTGGCCCTGCTATTGCTGAATTAATCCAACTCAGTCCTTCCGCTGTTTAAGACATAGCATTTCCAATAACATCAAAAACTCTTCAAAGGTCTTTCCTACTGTTCCCTGTTCCCTACTCCCTACTCCCTACTCCCTACTCCCTACCAAACTATGATCCAACTACTTGATTCTAAACAAATTAAACCATCCCCCATCGCCAATCAGCAATTACTAGATGTTCTAGACGATATTGTTAACAAAGTAAAAATCCAATCAGACTTCTCTATTCACCATTCAGATTACAAACCGTTGGAAATTCCAGCCGAAGCTGTGGAACGTTTTCAACGGATGCCCGAGGATATGCAGCAAAAATATATCAGTCTGCAACTGCGGAGTTTTCTATATGGTATTTATTACAACGGTTCAATGCGAAATGCTCTCGCACCGGAAGCAGATACGGAAGCTGCGCCACTAGACCTGGAGAACAATACCATCCTAGGAGTAGATGTGGGATTTTATCAGCGACTGCACCACAGCAATAGTGGCAAAGGCTACTTTGACCCTGGTTGGTCTGTTCTCAGAGAAGAAAGTGATGGCACTTTGGCTGTGACTAAGGGAGGATTGAGGCTGCATATTGAACGGGAGCAGCATCTACAAGCATCCCAGCAATCTGCCACCGTCGGGGATTCAGTAGCAATCCGTATGCCTAAGAATTTGGTGCAAAATGGCTTTTATATGGCCGTTGGCAATCTAGAAGCAAATCGTCCGCACACAGACCAGTCAGTGACTGTGCGAATTTACTTCAACTTGACTCCTGAGGGTGCAGTTGCCGTAATGGGTAGCTTAACCCAACAGCTGAACGACATGGAAATTCCGTTCCACTTTAAAGTTTTGTACAATCCCAAGGACTACGAACGGCACGATTCGGGGGTACTCTACTTTGATAAGTGTCACTATGACGCTGTTGAGGGAGTTTTAAAGACTATTTATACAGAGCACCAATCCCATTTTCAGCCAGAGGTGCCCCTATTTACCATGGAGCTAGCACCAGGATTGGGGTTAGCAGAAGAACCAGACCAAAAATTTGCCGAACAGGAAAGCTTTGGCATGAATCGCTGTCAGATTGTCGCCAATGGCTTGTTAGAAGCTTGGCATCAAGGGGATGATTCCACCGAAGGAAAGATGAAGGCTATCCTTGGGCAATTTTCTAGGCTGGGGATTGACTTGGAGCGTGTTTATCTCAATGCCAATTCTGAAGATATTTATCAGTGTTTAGATATATAGCACGTAAGCATTCAGCCGTCAGCTATCAGCTATCAGCTATCAGCGATTAGCGCATCCCAGCGTCGAAGCCTGTGCCACGCACGCTACTTGAGGTGCTAGCAGGCGCTTTAACTGCACGGGGTCGGATGAGTAAAACGAGCAGGGATTTTCAACCAGCCGTACCAGCACCCCCGGTGCTTGTTTACTACCTCCCGTTGATTAGCTGACGGCTGATAGCTGAATGCTTAGGTATAAATATTGCCTAAGCTTCTGATTAGGGAGTCAGTCGATGTTTAGGATACCAGCTTCAAGGTGATGGAAACCTTTGGAACTGCGTCAGAAAATATCAATGGCTTGGAAGCGATCGCAAACTACTCTGGAATTGTGGATGCTGGGTTTGAGTTAATCCCCGTCGAACCTCGCGAACTGGATACGATCGGAGCCGATGCCGTTATTTTATTAATTTAGTTACAATCTCAAAATAGTTACTTATTAACCTACAACAAAAGTGCCTTAGCTAATTGAGAAGTGCTAGAACCTAATCTTAGTCTTTTAGTCCAAGAGTAGTCTTGGGCTATTTTTTATGGTTTTTATCAGCTCCAATAGTTTTGTGGACATAACTGTTTTAGTTTAGTTCCTTAGACATACAGCGTTTTTCATAACTATCAGGTACACAGAATTTTCCCCCTATTCCCTGTTCCCTGTTCCCTGTTCCCTTTTTCTATAAGTCCCAAAATAAAAAAAAATAGCCGTAGAAATACTATCCACGGCTATTTCAATTTTTTATGTCACAAAATTAGCAAACCTAACCTGCTCTGATCTGATTGGCCAAAGGCTATGCTACAGAAGCAGACCAAAACCTTGGCCAGGGGGGAAATCCCCCCAAACGTTTAAGGTGTTATGGCAACAACCAATACTTGGTTATTGTAGTGATCACTTCCCCTGGAACATCAGTGGGTTCCAGAGGGGTCCATTCCGCAATTTCTGCATAGCCTAGGGAGTAAAGCATCTGCATACTATAGATGACTGATTGACGAGAACCTTTGAGAGTGTGCTGAGCAGGTTGTTTCTTGAAGTTTTGGCTGAATTGTTGTGACATAACTCAGAATTTAATTTTGTTTACACTGATTATTTTAATGATTATAGTTATTGTTGTCAATGGTTTTAAAAAAGTTTTTTTTGGGAAGTTTTAGGGTTAATAAAAAGGTCAGCGATTAGCGCTACGCGCACGCTACTTGAGGTGCTATCAGCTATCAGCTATCAGCTAATGCGCTACGGGCACCTTTGAAGAAAATCGTAAGCATTCAGCTATCAGCTATCAGCGATTAGCGCTACGCGCACGCTACTTGAGGTGCTATCAGCTATCAGCTATCAGTTATGAGCTATTAGCTATCAGCTATCAGCATTAAGCTTATGCCCTAGGCGCACGCTGCATTAGGTTGAAGGCTGACGGCTGACGGCTGACGGCTGACGGCTGAATACTTACATAAAATCAGCTCACCACTGACCACTGACGGCTGACGGCTGAATACTTACAAAAAAGTAAGCATTTGTGCGTCAGCTTTTTATCGTTTTTATCAGCTCCACTAGTTTTGTTGACATAATTGTTTTAGTTGATTCCCTAAATTAGAGATATAACAATTGTCTCTCCTATGAGGTACACAAGATTTTTTCCCTGCTCCCGTCTTGATGCAGTCGCTCATGGGGGTTTCCCCCAAGACCGCGCTGCATCGCTGCTCCCTGCTCCCGAGGGGTGCATGTCAGTTTTGTTAATCCCTGATTCAGATCCCCCATTATCCCCCTTAATAAGGGGGACTTTTCAATCTAATTCCCCCCTTTTTTAAGGGGGGTTAGGGGGGATCTATCTACCTAATTACAAAGTTGACATGCTCCCTGCTCCCTGCTCCCTAAAACCTACGACTTTTTACCTAAGCTAATTTGCTATAACTACATATAACTTTATGACAAAAAAGGTTTACTTATGACATCAATAAATTAGGCAAAAACTCAACAAACTCAATTAATATAAGTATTATCCCAAGAGGAATAAAAAATTACTAATTGATTCCTAGTAAACAACACCCATTTATTAGTGGAGGTTCAACAAAAAATTGATACCTGATAAAATTTCAGTAAGCGATGTCCCTGTCTTGAAGCCCTCTGATTCTGAATCAGTGAAGTCCTTGGATCGAGTGACGTCAAAGACAATCTTCTCTGATGGCGAAAAGTCCTTCACTCTCGATCTCAAAGACAAAGTTTTGTCATTGAGTGATTTTATAGTTCCCGACGTTGATACGGTGTCCTCCCTAAAACTGGTTGGCGGGAAGGAATATTCTAACAGTGTGGATAAAAACACTAATGGAAATCCTGACCCCGGACAAACTCTCAATTGGTTCGGCAATGGGAATACCACGGATGGCTTCGATTATGGCATTCGTGGTCAAGTGGATGCCATGGCCAACTCTGGGGATGCTTTTTTCTATCCTGTCATCAACAACCAAGCAACCCTGGTGTTTTCCACCAGTTTTGATGATAAGATTTACTATGAAACTCCCACAGGTGCCAACAATATTTGGGCAACTGCTAACCAAATTGATCAGCCAGGCCCCGGTATCGATTTAGGGGTTACCGATGTGGACGCCTTGGAATTATGGGGAGGGAGAGATGCTAATCGCTTCTCGATTTATGGAGACCCCAAAGTCGCCGTTTATAACTATAATTCCGATGGCACCACAAGCGCCTTATATACTCAACAGGAAATTGCCAACGCTATTGGTGTAGATGACGAGTTTGCTGACTTAGTTAATCTGGATGCGATGATGACATCTGGGAATAACTGGATTATGTTCAGCATCGATCCCATTGAAGAAGCGGGTCTCGATGGTGGTGAAATCTGGGTTTGGGAACGGGGTTCCGGCTCAGCTGATTTCCTGAAACATGGTGGTCACCTTTGGGATACGGACTTCAAGGTGATGGAAACCTTTGGCACTGCCTCAGAAAATGTCAATGCCTTGGAGGCAATTGGAAGCTACTCTGGAATTCTGGATGCTGGGTTTGAGGTAGTCCCCGTGAAGTCTCTCCCACTGGATACAGTAGGAGGTAATCCAATTCCTTTGTCAATTTAATCACAATAGGGAAAATGTTGACTGTATCAACCTAGGACGAAAGTGCCTTAGCTAATTGAAACGTGCTAGAAACTAATCTTAGTCTTTTAGTCCAAGAGTAATCTTGGGCTTTTTTTTATGGTTTTTATCAGCTCCACTAGTTTTGTGGACATAACTGTTTTAGTTTATTCACTAAATTAGAGAGAGGTTAACTATCAGAATAGTGGGAAAAGTTATTTATAGGTTACTTGTGAGCTATGAATAGGTTTAGCGGAAGGTAATGACATCTAATTTAATGACAAAAGTGTTTTTGCTTTAGCATGAATAATATCTAAAAATAATAGACACACGAAATTATTTTGAATAGGATTAAGACAGGAATAAAAAATTACTAATTGATTCCTGGTAAATAACACACATTCATTATTGGAGAAAAACTCAAATGGCTAACATTCAAATTTCTGATTTACGTCCTGCTGGTGCTGACCTTTTCTTGGATTATGAAAGCTATATGCATGATGTAACAGAGCAAGAAATGATGAATACATTAGGAGGATTCAAATTGAGAATATTGTGGAGTGGTTTTTGTCTGGAATGGTAGTAACAAAGGTATATAGCAATTGGATTTAACAGCTATAGATACTAACGAAGTCCGCTTTATCGGATAGATTTGTAGCAGATTTCAGCAAGACTAAAATACACTTTACCCCACCCGTAATAAGGCGGATGGGGTATACCTCTAAAAGCAAAAATGTTTAATGATAGTTAAAACCCTAGACAAATAGCCTAATTTTTTATAAAATAGAGGCTAAATAAAAATATTAAAATTTTGCTTAAACTATACCAAGTTTTCCATAAATCCTCAAAAGATACCTAGGAAAAGCATTTACCGATGATTATCCAGTCCTTAAGACATTTAGGCAAGATTTTTTAAACAGAACGGTCTTGTTTACAATCGAGACCGTTCTATGTCTACCACAAGTTGCTCTACAGAAGCGTTGAAGGTTTAAACTATTAAACGCTTCTGCTATACTTCTTATTTAAGAAGCATTTTGGGGAGTGAGTTGAACGATTTCAATATTTGTAACAGATTTGAATTGATAAAGGGATCTATTTATCCAGTCATTAAATAGATCAGTAGCAATTTTATTGCGGAGCCAATTATCTAATTGCCTTTCAATAATCTCCTCCACAAAAATTAAATGTACTCCTTTAGAACTCACAATCGGTTTAATCACCTGGGGAGGTTTAGCAGCAAAAACAGCAGCAGAAATCTCCGGCTTCAAATCCTGACGATATAATATCCCTCGGTATCCACCTTTACGACGTAAGTCTTTATCTTCGATGTATTGATGAGCAACATCATAAAAACTCATTTCTCCTTCGCCAATAGCATAAAATAATTCTAAAGCTAAATCTTTATTATCAAAAATCACTTCATGCATCACCACACCATCATAATCCAATTTCTGTTCATAAAAATAGGGTTCAATTTTATCTGCAAACAAATGAACAGCTAATTTTGTGGAAAGGGCATGATTATAAACCAATTGTTCAAAATCATCTAGAGACAAATTATTTTGTTTCATCCAGGCATGGGTATCCTCTGCACTATGAAGTTGATGCATTATTCGGTATTTGTCTGCCATTTCCTGAAGTTCTTCAGTTTCTATCTTGATTCCAGCCTCTTCTACTGCATTTGCTATTACTTGACGGGTAATAATTGCTTCTACAATATCAGAAGTTTTTAAAGATAGCTTGACTTGATCTAGAATATCTTCAGCATTAATAGTGATAGATTTTGACATGATTTTTGTCCTCTTTGATTTGACTAATAAAAACCGACAACTCAAAAATAGTTAACCTCAGCATTGATCTCTAGCAATGATAACTAAACTACAATTCCAAACCCCCCTGCTGCAACTTCTTAAAGGGATCCAGGATTAAATCCATAATCCGACGCTGGCGGACAATTACTTCTGCGGTTGCGGTGTCCCCTGGGCGGAGAGCAATACATTCCTGTGGTGTGGGCATACAGGTTTTATTTAGTTTAATTTCTAGGTCATAAGTAGGCACTTTACCCTGCTCCGTCTCTGTAAGCTTGGAGGTTGGAGAAATTTTGATTACCTTTCCTTCTACTACCCCATAGTCTTGAAAAGGATAAGCATCAAACTTCATTTTTACTGCCATTCCTTCCCGTAAGGAGCCACTTTCTGAAATAGCGATCTGCGCCCGCAGGGAAAGGAAGGACTCTTTTGGGGCAATCTCGACTATAGTATCTCCAGGTTGCACCACAGCCCCGGCACTTTTGATAGGGGACTGAAACACGATTCCCTCGATCGGGGCCGCTAACATCCTTTGATTTAACTGAATTTCCAAGGATTTAATCTGACTTTTATTCTGAGATAGTTCGGCTTGGAGGGTAGTAATTTGGGTTTCTATATTCTTCAGTTGTTCCTCACTTTTGAGTAACGCCAGCTTACCCGAATGAACCAAAGTTTTATAACTCCGTTCTTGCTCTTGCAAGCGCAGGCGAGCTTGTTTAATATCAGCCGATGCTTGATGAATGGTCTTTTCATAACTACCTTGTTGCTCTTTCAGGCGAGACTGAGCTTGTTTTATGTCTAATTCAGTTCTGATGATAGTTTTCTGGGCTTCTTTGGCTGACTGTTGCACATCTAAAAAGCGTTCTTTTGACAAAACCCCTTCTTCATAAGCGTTTTTGTAACGGGGAATTTTTTCCTCAGCACTTTCTAAACGAATGGTTTCTAATTCATAGGCAACCTTGCTAGAGTCTATCGCCCCTCGGGCTTGCTCTATTTGTGCTAATAGTTCTTCTTTTTGTAAACTGTAGCCGAACTTGAACGCTTCCAGATTCTGCCGTGCTTGCTCGACTTGCGCCTGTTTTTCTAACTCTTGAGCTTGGTTTTGTTGCTCCTGGGTACGCAGAGCTAGTATCAATTGGTTTTTCAGCACCTCTAATTGATTCAGGCGATTCTGTTGCCCTTCTAATTTTTTTTGTTCCTGCTGAAGTTCAGTGCTAACTAACTCGGATTCCAGTTCTAGTAAGGTTTGACCAGCCGTTACCAATTCCCCTTCTTTGACCTTAATTGCTGCTACCGTTCCTGCCACTGGAGCATCAAGTTTGATAGTTTCCCCCGTAGGTTCCAATCTTCCTCTGGCTTTTCCCGTCTCATCCACCTGAGCGAAGATCGCCCAAGGTAAGGCAACACCCATAAATACCATCAAAAAATACAGTAATCCCCTTGTCCAAACCTGGGGTAATGTATCAAGCAGTTCCTTAGTAGCATAAGACCATTCATGACCCTGGAGTGCTTGCTCATTCCTAGCTTGAGGAGTGGTTTCTTCGGTGAGTAACTCCTGATAGGGACGCTGGTCTGGAATAGTTTGAGTCGGACTATGTCCGTTCAATGTATGATTTTCAGGCATATAGCTTTGGTATTTGAGTTGTGAACATAGGATTGATGGGAACAGGGAGCAGGGAGCAGGGAGTAGGGAGCAGGGAATAGGGAGCAGGGAGCAGGGAGCAGGGAGCAGGCAAAAGGCAAAAGGCAAGAGGCAAAAGGCAAGAGTAATCAACGAATTTTTTCCCACACCCTACACCCCACACCCCACACCCTATTCCCTGTTCCCTGTTCCCTGTTCCCTATTCCCTCCCCTATAACTGCTGCTGATTCAGATAGAAATAATGTCCTCGCTTTGCCATTAAGTCTTCGTGAGTACCGCTTTCAATCAATACCCCTCTATCGAGCACTAAAATCAGGTCAGCTTTCCGTACGGTAGAAAGACGGTGAGCAATCACTAGGGTGGTGCGGTTTTTGAGAATAGTATTGAGATTGGTCTGAATAATCCGCTCGGATTCTGCATCCAGGTGGGAGGTGGCTTCATCGAAAATTAATAGGTGGGGATTTCCCAAGAGGGCGCGAGCAATGGCTAAACGCTGTCGCTGTCCCCCAGACAACATCCCTCCTCCCTCCCCAATCTCGGTTTCATAGCCCATGGGCAATTTTTGGATAAATTCATCAGCACCGGCCAGTTTCGCTGCTGCCATAATTTCTTCTAAGGTGGCTGAGGGATAAGCCAGACTGATGTTTTGTCGAATTGTCCCTCCAAACAGAAAGGTATCTTGATCCACCACACCAATTTGCTGGCGCAAGGAGCCTAAGGAAAGACTGGTGATATCCTGCCCATCAATCAACACCTTCCCATCTGAGGGAAGATACAGCCCTAACATCAGCTTGGAAATCGTGCTTTTCCCGGAACCACTGCGCCCCACTAGGGCGACCATTTGCCCTGGTTTTACCTCAAAACTAAGATTTTCCAGGACATTGGTATCACTTTCTCGGTGATAGCGGAAGGTGACCTGATCAAAGCGAATGTGACCGCGCAACTCAGGTAATGATTGCCGTGCTTGATGGTGCAAATTTTCTTCTGGTTGGTAATCCAGCACATCATTGATGCGCTCCATAGCAATCACCACTTCCTGAAATTCATTCCACAGTAGCGTCAGCCGCTGGAAAGGCCTGATCACCTGACCCAGCAACATATTAAAAGCCACCAATTGCCCAATGGTAAGCTGATTTTGAATCACCAACCATGCCCCAAACCAGAGCAGTGCGGTAGTGGCTAACCCCTCGATGGTATTGCTGAAAATCTGGAGTCGATTGCTAATCACTTGCCCAGAAAAGTTAGTTTTAACTTCTTTATTTAATAACTCTTCCCAATGCCAGCGTACGGTTTGCTCAACTGCTGTAGACTTGACAGTGCGGACACCAGAAAGCACTTCAATCAGATAACTACTTTCTTTTGCGATCGCATGAAAGACTTCCCGAGAAATTCGTTTTAAAAATGGTGTATAAATCAACGCCAGCAGGAAAAAGGGTGGTACAATTACTAAGATTAGCAGCGCCAATTTCCAACTGTACCAAAACATCAAACCCACATAGATAAAAACTGTTAGTAAATCTAGCAGGATAGATAACGCCTCACCGGTGAGAAACCGCTCAATTTTACGATTTTCCTGAATCCGGGAGGTAATATCTCCGACAAAACGAGACTCAAAGAAACCTAAAGGTAATCGCAAGGTATGGCTAATAAACCCGACAATCAGTGCTAGGTCTACCTTATTTGCGGTGTGGTCAAGCAAATATTGCCGCAACCCGGTAATCGCAACCCGGAACAGACTAAACATTAGCAATCCTAACCCGACAGCGGTTAGGGTGAGGGTGCTCCTTTGCACCACCACTCGGTCTAAAATTATCTGGGTAAATATGGGTGTAATCAGACCAAATATCTGGATAATTAGGGAAGCAATAAACACCTCCAGCAACACGAAACTGTGAGGCTTTACCAACTCAAAAAATTGCCATAAAGACGTCTTACTCTCTTTGGTATCCTTCAGGAGTGCTGTAGGTTCCAGTAGCAGTGCATAACCAGTCCAATCTGCTTTGAATTCCTGGTGGCTCAGAGTTTTTTGACCAATACCAGGGTCAGCAATTACCACATGCTTGTTGGTGATTTCATAAACAACAATAAAGTGTTTTCCTTCCCAGTGGCTGGGGGGGCGACGATAGCGATTGAAACGATTGATACGTCAAGAGTGTAACGATCTGTGGTAGAAAAAGATAGGTCTTTCATTGTCAATAAGACCTATCTGTTGAAAATGTTACCCTTATTATATCAAAACCATCTAAAATTTAAACTAAAGGATCGTAATTCTATTTTAGCAAATATTGTAGTTATTCTACTACAATCAATCAAAAGAGAAAGCCATTGAAAAATTAGCCAATGCTTTACCTCTTGGAATAAAGTTTGAAAGTAGAATAAAAAGACTACAGCGCTTTTTCTCTTTGCCAACTTTAAATTTTGAAAATATTTGGTTTCCTATTCTATCTAATTTACTAGAAACATATTTTGTTCGCGTAGCGTCGGCGAACGCCGAAAAAAATGACCTAGTTTATATAGCAATTGATCGGACAAATTGGGGTAAAATAAACCTTTTAGTAACTAGCCTGATTTGGGACAAAAGAGCTTTTCCAGTTTACTTTACTTTGATGCCAAAATTAGGCAGTAGTAATTTTAAGGAACAAACAACTCATATATCAAAAATAATGCCGATTTTTAAAGATTATAGAATCTGCCTATTGGGAGATAGAGAATTTTGTTCTGTCAGGCTGGCAAACTGGTTGTCACAAAAGGATGCAGACTTTTGTCTACGTCTTAAAAAAAATGAATTTATTGAAATTGAAAAAAAAATTTGGACAGATTTAGATTCTTTAGAATTAGTCCCAGGAACTTCGTTGTTTTTTAAAGGAATCAAAGTTACGAAAACTAAGGGATTACCCCGTTTTAATTTGGCCGCAAAATTGAAAAAAAATATTTCAGGATTTGCCCCAAAATAACCCTGGTTTATTCTCACAAATTTAAAGTCGTTAGACTTGGCAATTGCTGCTTATAAAAAACGGTTTAATATTGAGCAAATGTTTAGAGATTTTAAAACAGGTTGCTATAACTTAGAAGACACTAATGTCTCAGATAATCGGTTGATTTCCTTAATTTTATTGATAACAATAGCTTATACTTCTGCTACTCTTCACGGACAAAAAATTAAACGTAAAGGAATTCATAAATATGTTGGTAGAGTAAAAGAATCTGGTCGTTTACAAAGACGACACAGTAGTTTTTATATAGGCTTACATGCTCAAACTTGGGTCAAGTTTAGTTATTAACTTATTGATTTAATACAATAATTAATGAAGCTTAATCGTAATAAACAGAAGTATTATTTACGAGGAATGAGAGCTAGATCGCTTGCCCTGTCTGCTTTATAACTATTTTCGTCACCCCCCCAGTCCCAGTGGACAATAGCAGGTAGCTGTTGTTTTGCCAGTCGATCCAGACTAGCTTTCACCGGTCGAGTGGAAAAGCCAATACTTTCGGCAGCCGCTGATAGTCCCCGCAATGAAGCGCCATTACGGTCGGCATTAGAGATATCTCGCAAGCGGTTAACACTGAATCGTTTCCCCCAATAACGACCGATCATCACCAGACAGGCAGCACCGCAGTCAGAACCACTTTGTTGGGCAAAAAACGGATAGCGTCGGATCACTCGCTGCCACAAATGACCAACCCTTTGAGTAGGGCTAGGAAAGTAAGCTTTCCTAACGGTTTGCTTGGGCTTTTGGTCTCCTGAGGTGGGGATATCTTTCTTCTGTCCCACTCCCGCACCTTCCGTTATTCTCCCTTTCTCCCCCTCTCCCAAAGCACTCTCCGACGGCATCAGCAGGGAATTTTGCCCTTGAGCCTGACGATAAAAATGCTCGCGAATTTGGGGATGTTTACTAATTAGGGGAAATAACAGTTCCGGAGTTAGATAACAGAGCTTGGTTTTGAGGGAAGCTCTGGCTGAGTAAGGCTCAAAAGACTCTTCTGGAAAGAAAGTACACTCCCCAAAGGAAGCTCCAGCTTCTAGATTGGTAATTAACTCCCCCGCGCTATTAATCAGTCTGACCTTTCCGGAAATCACAATATAGACGCCAGCCTCGGCGTCTGTTGACTGCCAAAATTGACCTACCGTTGGCTCGCGATATTTTATTTGTTTGAGACAGCGTGATACCTCTAGTTCTGAAAGAGGATGCCCTAGAGTATGGGCGAGCTGCTCAGGGGAAATCAGTGGATTAGATGTAGATGTATGTCGAACCATCATCTTATGCCATGTTGCTGGGATTGAATAACCAAAAACTATTGGATTCGGAGTTATTAGCGGATTTCAGGTCAGAAATTAAGATGCTGTGACCATCGTTTTCCCGTCCGTTAGGGGAGTTAACCTTTCTCCGTGTTGGTATAGTCGATAATCCCATCTCCTTGAGCAATCGTTGTAGGTGGGGATTGCTGACTTCAATCCCCAATTCTTTTGCCAGATGTTTGTTCAACCAATTCACTGTCCAGCGCTGAAAGGAATAACCATAATCCCGGGGACTCTGGTTAATCAGTTCTTTCAAACGGTCTAAATACTCGTCATTGACTGCCTTGGGGCGACCAATGGGACAATCCTGCCATTGGTGAGCCATCCCACTACGAGCGATATGCATCCAATGTCTTACTGTTGCGGCACAACACCCCAAGGTTTGACAAATTTCCGTTTGAGATTTGCCCTGATCTGCCAATAACATAATTTGAATCCGCTGACGGTAGGACTCATGTAAATCCTGTTCTAGGCTTTTTTGGAGCAGTTTGCGTTGGAAGGCTGTTAAATAATGACTTTGATAAATTTTGGCTTCTGTATCTTGAGCGTTATTCATATCAATCTGTTTTATATTTACCACAGCCCTAAATTGGGCATTTTTAACATTGATTGAATCTGTAACACCAAGGTTGCTTGCTGCAGATGGTATAGACAATTTATCCTGATTTTTGGGTAAGTTAAAACAAAGCAGACCTATACTCCGTCGAGATTAACAACTGGAGTTTTTTTTGTCGTCAAAACTATAGGTCACCAAAACCTATAGCCCTGGGCGATTGGGCTTAGAAAAGGTCGGATCAGGGAACAGGAAACAGCAGCAAAGATCGATACAGCGTGGTCTTGGGTATTTCATCCATCAACCACTATATCAAAAGGATCGGAGTATTTTTTGATGTTATGAGCAATGAGCATTGGGGTTAATGAGCTTAAGCATTCAGCTATCAGCTATCAGCGGTCAGTAATCAGCTATCAGCTATCAGCCTATGGGATACGTCCCAGCCTCGTTCGCACAGCGTGGCCATTCACGTAGCGTGGCCAAAGGCCAAGGCCAAAGCCTGTGCCAAGCTACTTGATGTGCTATAAGCTCAAGGCTGACGGCACTTCAAGTAGCGTGAGCTAAAAGCTGACGGCTGACGGCTGACGGCTGACGGCTGACTGCTTACTAATGAGCTAGAAACCCTATATAGACCCCAAGACTTAAGCGATCGCAATCAACTTACAGTTCCAAGACAGATAGTTTTAACCTTGATTTAAGTAATTATTCGTTCAAGAATAGTTGAATCAACTCTTGGTATTGATGTCTGAATTATATCTCACAAACAATTATATAACTAGTCTGATCAAAATAAACCTTTTACCATTAATCAATTTTCCAAACTTTCTTTACCATATTTGAACCAACCCGATGGAATAAAAATTTACAAAATCAACATAATTTTTAAAACTTTGCTCCGACTACTTATCACTACAATAGTGGTTATCTAAAATTTATCGCTTTCACGAAATAAAAATTTACTAAAATTTTAACTCTATAAAGCTTTGATAAAGCTTGCATAAAGCTTTGAGCAAAAAACAATGATAAAAAAATAATTATCAGATCAAATTCCATAGTTTATCCCTTTATCCACAATGGATGTAATCTGTAATTATCGGGGGATGGGAATTAGGCACTAGCCAGGATCAATGCACCGATGAAGTGAGCACCACTGAAGGCTGACAAGGCTGCTTGTCACACCTGAACGCTATAGCTAGTTTTTTGATTGGAGTGGAAGCCTCAGTTAATGCATTTCCCTGGGTAAGACTTTAAAGGTGAAGGTCATAGTTCACCATTTGCCACATGAGCTGAGTGTCTTGGTCGGCGAACCATGACGATGGCTGCAAACTGCTACATGTATAAGCCATGTTGAGTTGGTAGTAACGGCTTAATTGGCTATTATTCCTTAATAATAGGTAATGCTGACAGTACCCTTTTGGGTACTGTTTCACTGCACTTTCTGTGTGAAGCCAATATGCATGTAAATTTCAGTCCGAGCCACTATTGATGTGTAGCCGTAATCGGCCAGAATTGGGATGAAAACCTCTCTGGGTAAGGGAAAAAGGTCAATTGCCTGAAAGTGAATACTTAATGATATACGCCTCCAAGGTGAATCGCCCTCCCAATCTAGGTTGATCGCTCATTGGAGTGTAAGATTTTGTCAAAGTCCCGCTATCTGGTATTTGATTAATGACTATAACTCATCCTTACTGGTTTAGGACTACCAAGACCATTAAGCTTTATTGGTTGTCTTCATTCTAATTAATCTCTCCAAAAATCCAATTTTTATACAATTTTATGTAAAGTTTTGTAACTAATATAATCAAAATCAATGGTCATGACCCAGGCAAATGAAGCTATGATGGCTAAACTAAACCACTATGATGATTAAATTCAACATCTGGAGTGGGCTTGGGGAGAACTGGTTGAGCAAATTTTGCGTTCGCGTAGCGTGACCTACGGTCAATCGCCTTTGGCGGGCTCTTCGAGCCATCGCATAACCGTTATCGCCCAGGGGAGTCTCAATCTGCTAAATTAATTTGCCACAAACCATACCAATTCCTAACTGCCAACCATACTGTAGACAGCAATCCCGCCATGCTCAAAGTCAAACCACTGTAAGGCTAACTGTTGATACCTGACGGCTTATATTCACTTTTTTTACTTATCGACTTGTAGAGATCATCAAGCATTTTATTTACCTCTGGAGTTTGGGAGGTAAAACGAATATAAAACCCTAGATTTTATGTTTCAAGTGACGTAACTTTAGCATAGATATCATCACTATATTCTGCTTGATATTGATTTAATAGATTCAGGCTTATATTACTTAGCTCTACCGGTAAATACTCTCTTATTATCTCATAGGAACGCACTTTCGATCCCTTAGCTTAAAGCTGAACTAAACTTCCAAGAAAAAGATTTTTGCCGATATGCTTTTCTTCCAAAATTTTGTAGGTGAGTGGGATGGTTTTAGGAAGGGTAAAAAAATTCTCGTCTTCTTGAGGTATAAAGAGATTGTAGTCATCACCAATACCCACAACGTTATAGATAGTAATTGGCTGTTTAACCCCTTTTGGTTGTACCTGTTTGTCCCCGTGAATTATCACGATTGACTTAACCTGTTCAAAGGTGGATTGTGAAATCAAAATTTGACCACCTATGCTATAGGATTCAATACGATAGGTTAAGTTTACTTGGCTACCCACTACACTGTAATCGGTGCGTTTTTCCCAGCCAATATTGCCCACCACAACATCACCTGTGTTGATACCAATACCCATTTCTAGAGGTGGATAGCCCCAGGCATGCATCGTTTCGTTGACAGGAACCATTGCCAATTGCATCGCCACAGCACAAGCAACTGCGCGTTTTGTATCGTCTTCTCTGGCCGTGGGAGCACCAAATAAAACCAAAATTCCATCACCCATGAACTTATCAATGGTTCCTTGGTATTTAGTAATTACCTCTGACATATGTTTCAGATAGAGGTTGAGAATTTGAAGCACTTCTTCCGGAAGCAATCGTTCGGATAGCGCTGTAAATCCTCTTAAATCAGAAGTTAGTATGGTGATAGTTTTGCGCTGGCATCCCAGTTTCAATTCTTCTGGTTTTTCCAGTAAATTATCTACTACTTCCTTACTCAGGTAACGCCCAAAAATCAGGTAACGCCCAAAAATTTTACTAATAATTTGATTACTTTTTTCTAAATCTTGGTTAGCTTCAGCCAACTCAGCCGTGCGTTCCGTAACCCGCCTTGTTAATTCCTTTGCAATTTGACGCAATCTACCGATAACTAGAATTAGCCCTGAGAGTGCCAACACAGATAGTCCTCCTAAGGTGATAAATGTACTCCTCAGACCCATTTGTGTGTGTCCCACAAATTTGTCTAGAGGCTGAATAATTTTCAAAACACCTCTGACATCTCCTACTTTCCAATCCATCTTGGGACTATCCGGATGGCTGTTATGACAAGCAATGCAGCTAGACTCCATAATTATGGCTTCTGCATATCGAAATGAAGAACGACCTTGGATTTGCTCTTGGCGAAAAAATGACTGAGTGGGATATTTTCTCAAGAATCTGAGTGCATCCCATTCAAAATCATCTTTCGGACCCCCTTCAGCTTGTCGATTGGGAAAGGGATAATCACTGTAAAGCCTGATTAAAGCTCCCGTATCATTGGCACTAATGCGCGAACCCAGTTCTATCACATAGGTGGCTGGATTAGGAATTGCCCCTTTTTTGGTAGTGTAGTTATGGGTAACAGTAATTCCATCAACAGTTTTAGCACGACTAACCACCTCAGTACTGTAGAGGTTACGTGCCTCATTAATAACTTGAGCAGATAAGGTTGAATAGTCTAGTGCGTGGGATTAAATTAGATCCATGGAGAGACGAGACATGCTTGAAAGGGCAATTCCCACTCCCAGGCAAAACATGATTGTTAGAACTAGGATTATTCTCTGAAAAATTAGCTTTAATAACCAGTTCCAGAATTTAAAAATTAGGTGTAGCATCCCATAGAAACCCTAACCGAAAAGCGTTTTATTCAAAATCATTTTCACCTCTGGTTGAAAAGACAATCTCAAAGGTGATAGTTATAGAGTTCCCTGAAATGCTGCCAAAACCTAAATTTTCCTTCCAGAAGGACTAATACCTAATAGTTAATCAAGCCAATTTGAAAAATCCTGGGAAAATTGCTCAAGAGACAACAACTGAATTCTCGGGTCATTACCAGCAGATTCTTGCTCAGCTTTGGTATTGTAGCCCCAATCAGCTAGATAGAGTTTGACCGGTTTAAGGTCTGGCTGCTGTTGCACAGATTGAAGGGTCTTAAGCCGATCTTCCACAAACCATAGTGTTACGGCTTCCCCTGGAAAAGTTTCAATTAATTGTCGTAGGGTTTGATGTTTGGGTCGTTTGGACTCCTTGCCAATAATTCTGTCTTGTGGTAATTTAATACCTTGTTGCAGCAATAGTTGTTTGATGAAGCGTCCTTCTTTAGTAGAAACAATATATACCTGTGTGGTATTTGTGGAAAGTATTTGCTCCAATCGCTCAATCACACCGGGATAAAATTGGTGTAGACTCAACCAACCATCTAAATCGGTAGTAATCCATTTATCCCGAATCGTGTCTAACTGCTTGGCTGTATCGGTTCTGTCTAAGGTCTCAGAATTAACGATAGACTGGGCAACTGTTGACCAATCCTGCAAAATCTCGTCTTCTGAAATACCGAGAATCAGCGCGTGAATCAATACTGGCATTTCCCAGCCGGTTTCGATCACAGGTCGTAAGCGGTAGAAGCTAGGTGCTAAATTCTCGGGTGGTGTTTGACTGCCGGGTTTCCAAATTTGACAGTATGTACGCCACGCCGTCTGAAAATACTCTAATAGTCCGTTACACAGAACACCGTCAAAGTCGAGAGCAAGAATTGTGGGTACCATTTCACTTGATCAATACTTATGAATACTACAAATTACTATACTCAAGATTAAGGGAAAAAAGTCAAAGATTTTACCTTTACATTTTCCCCTTAATCTTTACCCTTATTCAAGAATAGATAGCAATGTTTAAGTGAATTGGTATAATTTTATAGCACCCTATCAAGTTATAGTATCTATGCCACTCCAGCAAATTTAAGCAGATTGAGCTTTGCTCACGCTACGCGATGAAGCGTTCGCGAAGCGTGGCCAAAGGCCTCAGCTTCCGCGCTTATGCGATCGACAATACCAAATTTTCCTGGATGTGAACCCAGTGTTGGTGTCCAATCTGGGTCTTGATTTAGATAAGACATACGGTCTCCCTGCAGCAGACCAATAAAAACTTCTGCTACAATCCGAGCACCTACAGATCCTAAGGTTTTACCACCAGCTCGCGCTATCTGCTTCCCTGAGAATATAGAACCACAGGGGTGTTCTACGGGCTAAGACAGAACTAATTTCAGTCACATCTGCCAGTTCCTCAGGACTAAGGGCTTGAATCCGTTCTTAGATAGAGTCGGCCATGTCTGGTCATTGCGTTTCCTGTGTGTTGTTTACTAGTTCTTTGAGTATGGATTTCGCCACCAGCTTTGGACAGTACCCGTGTGGGTACCTTTTTTGACAAGGCCAACGTCATGTATGCAAAAGTCCCTCTTTGGTCAGAGTTTCAGAATTTAAAGGTGAGGGACTGCTGGCTTGGGAAATATGCGATTGGCCTACGGCCACGCTACGCGAACGCATTACTCCCTAAATTACTAACTCACTCTAGCGCTATATATAAGTGAGGAGCTCTCAAGGAATAAGCGCGTTTTCATTTCACCTGAAAATGCTATACTTGTTAATCCAAACCAGTATTCCTCCTCAAGGAACCATAAAAACTAATAGGAGTCACCACCTAATCCAGGGTTTTTGAGATCAAGTTTTTTGATGATCCCTTGTCCTGTAGCCATCACAATCCTGATTCAAGGATGACATGTTAGTAAAGGATAAAGGTAAAGGGAAATTTTTTTGGTTCATCCCAGGTTACTGTAACTCTAAATCTTGACTATTGGTCAGAGCAATAACTGGAAAAACGCGCTTCCTGGTAAGTTATTCCAGCCTAACAGATGGGGGAATAAAATTAAATCAAAATTGGCCATAAACCTAAATTAGTCTTTAACTTGAGTAAACCTCCCAAAAAATTGCAAAATATGGATTTTTTTTAAATTAATTTAAGCGTTATCAAATTGCATAACTGAGTAAATACTATCAACCCATGTTCTTTTGCACAAATCAATGACGACAGCTACAGCTACATAAATTTAGGGTTTAGATCACCAGACCTATTCCCTAGGTATACCAATGGTAATACATTATGATCCCATTGGATAAATTCTCAAGGGATTTGTTCGTTGTAGACTAGAACGAATTTTAGCGAATCCATTTTTCATCAATTACCATAAATAAAATAAGAGCTATAATAAACTTAGAGGTACAAAATGAATACTTGGGTAAAGTCAGAAGCTGCGTACCTAGAAAATCATCGCCCGTGGTACGAGGGACCTCATGGCACTTGCAATCTCCTCAAACCCACTCTAATCCACATGGGAGACGATAAGCCACTTCATTTGATGTTCCCTGTCCATTGGAATGAAGCTATAGATGCCTTACCTCAAGCTAAAACAATGGCACGGCAACTCAATGGGTTCTTAGTACTACTGCTTTATGGACAGGCATCTGACCAAGAAATTCAATCCTTGGTACTAGAATTAGCAGAAGCCCAAGTTCTCCCCCTATGGCTAGGTTGGCAAAATAGGAAAAGGTTCGACCGCATTGTAGCAATGCTTTCCAATCATTCTGAGCTTAATTGATGTCAGTGCATATGATGTCAGTGCATATGATGTCAGTGCATAGTCAGGGTGCATTCAAGCAATTCAGCATTGATCTTGACAGTGCTTGCATGCTTTGTGACGATAATTCTTTAAGAATCAGACCTTGAATTATTGAAGCAATAGAATTATTGAAGCAATCCACATGAACATTATGAACAGACTAGAAACACTCCAGCTGAGGTGATTAGGGCTTTTATTAAAACATTACGTGTTAAGATTCCGGTTTGACTGGAAAGAAAAGCTAATGACTAACCCTTGATATGACTTAACTATCAATATCTAGGAATTAGCCATTACCAAGTTTTTTTTGATAGCTATCTGATCACGACTACTCGAGTGAGGTTTTTGGTGACCGTCTTTCCATAGCCTTTTTTACAGTGACCATCTGAGACATAAGATGCTGAATTTTAGTGTAGAGTTGGTCAAACTCATCACGATTAAGGGGAGTTGGTTTCATCTGTGGCTCCTGAGAAGCATTGGGTGGAGCATAGGCTAGAAATGATTGCACCGATGGAAACCTAGCCGTAGCTGCTCCCACGTCCAAGTCAGGTTTAGTGGGGGATTGAGTGGATGGTTCATGATCCACTGTTTGATTGGTAATGATTACAGGTTCAGTTACCGACTCAGTTTCGGCAATCGGATGGTAGGTTTTGAGCAAGGGTTCGGAAGTGACTTGCTCAAGATTGCTAATGGGCTGGTAGTTGTCGTTCAAAGATAGTGAAGTGTCTTTGTCTGAGGTAAACTCCTTCAGTCCAGAAGCGTCTAACCTAGAGTCTGATAGCTGAAGTGTCTCTAACAATTCCTCCTTTTTCCTGAGATTTTCCTCAAGACCCGATAACTGTGCCTCTATATCAGACCGGTTGCGGTCAGCGGAGCGCCATCCGGTCATCGCCACTGTAGCAGTTCCTACAGTCAGACTTAGTAGCGCTGCTAAGCCCAAGTAAGGTGGAGCTACGTCCATTAGTTTACCGTCAAACACTGGCTCCTCTTGTACTTGGATATTTAAAGGTCTAGAGCCAAACCAAGCTAGTGGTATGGTTAGGACTGTAAAGAGTGCAGCTGAAAATACAATTGGTTTCAGGACAAATTGCTTAATCGGAGATGTCATAATCAGTAGTTTCCTTCGATAGTTGCCGCATCAGCCATTTAACCTGAGCCGCGTAAGACTTTGCCAAGTTTTGATCAAGTTGTGATCTGTTTAGTCTTTCGCTCACTCCTTATCGGTGGTCAGCGGCAGAAGTTTTTTGTAGCTGCACCCTTTAATACTTTGGCTTTTCTTTAAGTTAATCCGTAGTGATCCCATGTTTCATAAAAGTTTTATGAAACCCTTCACTAAGTTTATGAATTTTACATGAATAAGTAGTGAAGGTATATTTAGAGAAATAAGTAGTGCAGGTATATAAACCCCTTCTAGATTGAAACTTGCAGTTCCTAGTGATTACCTGAGAACTTTACAATTAATCAGAATACTCCCTTCAAAACCGAGGGTTTTGAAGGTGGATGTGGGGGAAACTAAAAAGGGTTATGGAACTAAAACCCATGTTCAATAAGCGTTCGACTGTATGCCCCCCCAAAAGTTGGTAAGTTTTTTTAATACCTGCCCTGACTTAGTCTTTGGAATCTGTCAAGACACTTTGTGAAGGTTGTGTGACAACCTCCCAGAAATCCCTAGTTGATTTCGAATCTAGCCTTTACCCATCAAGCATTACATGATTTTTAACCAGGGGAATTGTCGGGTTTCGGTTTTGAGGAGATACACTGACATTAGGGCTAGTTTTGGGTATTGATATTAAGGGATTGTCTATCGTAACCTACCCATTGCCCTATATATAGTATAGTGGCTTAATTTAGTTTTTCGAGTTAGCCAGGGTGACGGAAGCTCAATCTCAAGTTCTTAGGTGCGCTCTTACTTGGCGAATTAAATTCGCCACGGGTCGCACCTCTAGTTGTGACTAACTCTACCTCTTCTCTTGTAGAAACCGATGTCTAGATTTTTCCGGCACATATCCCGAGTTGCCCGCATCCTATCAACTATCCTGCTGACAATCATCAGCCATTTCGGGCAGCCTCGACGGCGCAAGCCTGGGCATAGTAGGCTTCCTAAGTACCAGCGAACCAAATTTACACTTCCTTGGCGAATCATTGGTCTTGGCTTAGCGTTAGTCTTTTTATCCCTGATGGAATTAACCTTGCCTTCTCACCATCCTGTTGATGCAGCCAATGCTGCAAGAACCATGCAGCTACCTCTTTCTACCCAAGGATCACAACTACTTGATTCCCTAGGTCGCCCGATATTACTCAGAGGGGTGAACTGGTTTGGGATTGAGACAGAGTTGCATGCTCCTCATGGGTTGTGGAAACGAGACTACAAGGATATGTTGGCGCAGATCAAAAGCTTGGGCTACAACATGATTCGGCTGCCGTTTTCTATCCAATCCCTAAGAGCCTCAGAGGTCAGTGGGATTGATTTCAACATCGGTAGCAATCGGGAGCTTTACGGTAAATCGCCCTTGGAGGTCATGGATGCCATTATCAAGGAAGCCCAGCAGCAAGGCATATTAATTTTGTTGGACTGTCACCGACTCAATGACCAACGTATTCCTCCATTATGGTATGGGGATGGGTTTACGGAAACTGATTGGATAGAAACCTGGAAAATGCTGGCAACTCGTTACCGCAATCAGCCTAATGTCATTGGTGCAGACCTGAAAAATGAACCCCATGGTCGAGCCAGCTGGGGAACAAACGATCTAGCCACTGACTGGCGACTGGCAGCACAGAGGGCTGGTAATGCCATTCTTGCAGTCAACCCCAATTGGCTGATAGTTGTTGAAGGTGTGGAAAAGAATGTTCCAGGTCAACGACTAGCAACCCATTGGCATGGGGGTAATCTGGAAGGAGTTAGGGAATATCCAGTACGTTTGTCTAATCCCAATAAGCTGGTCTATTCCCCCCATGAATACGGCCCTGGAGTTTTCAATCACCCTTGGTTTTCAGAGCCTAGTTTCCCTAACAATTTGGAATACCGCTGGGAAATTGCTTGGAACTATATCGCTAGAGAAGGCATTGCGCCGATTTTGATCGGAGAATTCGGTGGTAAGGAGGTAGACCCTAACTCAAAAGAGGGAGTTTGGAAGCGGCGGCTGGTAGATTACATTAATCGAAACAACCTCAGTTTTGCCTACTGGAGTTGGAATCCCAATAGTGGGGATACTGGCGGGATCCTGCAAGATGATTGGCAGAGTGTGGAGGCTCCTAAGCAACAACTGCTTCAGGGACTGCTAATTGCCAACAATTTCGCCCCGAACGTGGGAGTTGCTCCGATTATCCCCTCAATTTCCATACCGCGACCAAGTTTCCCACCAGGCAGAACCAAACCAATGCCCACGCCATTGCCTAATTCCCAACCCAGCTCAATCGGGCAAATGCCTACACCAACGCCAAGTAGGCAGCCATCCAGGAGGGTTGCACCACTACCTCCACCCCTATCCAATCCCACACCCAGGAGGGTTGCACCACTACCCCCACCTAACCGGCGTACCAACCCTGGTGTAATCGCACCGTTACCGGCACCGTTACCGGCACCATCACCGGCACCATCACCAACTGTCACACCAAGGCAAGTTACACCCCTACCCCTACCGTCACCCCTTGCCAATCCAGGTTTAAAGGAGCCACTACCTTTACCATCCCCCAGTGCGACACCCAGCGACATGGCACCCTTACCTTCACCGCCACCCGATACCAACCAAGGTTTAAGGGAGCCAATGCCAACACCCGAACCTAGCCCTAATCTCCCTAACCCTAATCTCTCTACAAGGTCACAGACTAGAAACCGTGTCCCTTTAAAAGTGGTACCTAACCTGCATTCAGATTGGCAAGAAGGATTTTGCATCGGCATACAGGTTATCAATGAGGGCAGCACTAAGGTTGAAGACTGGGAATTAACATTCCAAATGAATCAAGCTGCGATTAACAATAGTTGGAATGGTAATTTCCAACCCCGTAACATGGAAAACTCTCAATCCTCTAAAAACTATGTGGTCACCCCGCTGGATTGGGGACGATTGATCGAACCTGGTCAAAGCCGTCATTTGGGATTCTGTGCCAACAAGCTTGGGTCTGACTACAAACCCAAGCAAATGTTGGCATCAGGGCAATAAAGATTGAATGCGTTCGCTACGCGAACGCATCTTGCTGACAGTACTTACCAAATCAGACAGAGAGCTTTAGCATTGTTATCACCCCGTGAGCTTTTAACTGGAGTTTAGACTAACTGGGGTTTCCCAAGAATGCGTTCGCGTAGCGTCGGCTTCGCCGAATCGCTAATCCAGAATGCGTTCGCGTAGCGTCGGCTTCGCCGAATCGCTAATCCAGAAGGGAGCATGTCACTTATGCAGCAACATTAGTACTAAATCTCTAGCCCGCTCATGGGTTTAAGCTTGTTAAACTAAGCCGGGGAGTCGCCTCACCCAACTCGTCTACAAAACCGGACGTGAAGGTTTCCCTTCATCCGGCTCCTCATCATGGGAACCATTGACATTGGTACCTCTACCATGGGTTGATATCCAACGACCTAGTGGGACTAAGCGCGATAATTAAAGGCATAAATAGTGCTATCCTATATAGGGTCTAGTTTTTAGGTTGGTTACTTTGTCCCTCCAATCCCATGAAAGAAACTGTTTCCACAGCAATGCCTCCAT
>NZ_JAAHHZ010000065.1:0-38226 GCF_010672005.1 Moorena sp. SIO4A5
ACTGGCGGCAACAGATCGGGGTGGTCAGTCAAGATACGTTTATTTTTAATGACAGTATTTTAGAAAATTTGCGTTACGGTCGTCCGTCAGCAAGCTTGGATGAGGTGGTGGAAGCAGCTAAAGCAGCTCAAGCCCACAAGTTTATTTTGGCCTTGCCTGATGGATACGAAACCGTGGTGGGTGAGCGGGGCTATCGACTCTCGGGTGGACAGCGGCAACGATTGGCTCTGGCACGGGCATTAATTAAACAGCCAGAGATTTTAATCTTGGATGAGGCAACCAGTGCCTTAGATAGTGAATCCGAGAAGTTGATTCAGCAGGCATTGGAACAGTTCCAGAAGGAACGCACAGTGATTGTTGTGGCACACCGACTTTCAACCATTGCTGAGGCTGATCAGATTTTAGTGCTAGAGCGGGGAGAGGTTGTGGAGCACGGTACCCATAAGTCGCTTTTGCATCAAGGTGAGCGCTATGCGCGCTATTGGAAGTTACAGAGTAGTCAGGTTGCAGCTTAAGGGAGTAGCTCTAGAAAGGTTATGGGACATTTTATTACAGGAATTTGTGGCTTTGTCGTAGTACGCTGATTAAAGCCTTACTTGAACACAAAACAAATTTAGCCATTACGAATGTTGATAACTTTTCTCGGTCAGGCTCTTGGCTAAATCGTGAGATTTTGACCAAACAAGACGTGAAGGTTGTTCATGGCGATATTCGTAATGCCAGTGATTTGGAATCTTTGGAACCCTTTGATTGCGTGATTGATTGTGCAGCGAATTCTAGTGTACTAGCAGGGGTCGATGCTCAATCGAGTAGTCGTCAACTCATTGAGCATAATCTGGGTGGAACGATTAATCTGCTGGAGGCGTGCAAGCCTTGGAATGCAGGTTTCATACTGCTCTCAACCAGCCGGGTATATTCGATTCCGCCATTGGCACAATTAAAGGTAGAGGTGCATGATCGGGCTTTTCGACCTTGTGTAGATAGCTCGTCTGCTTGGCCAGTGGGGTTCAGCTAGCAGGGTATTAGTGAAGTATTTTCAACGGCTCCACCGATTTCGCTCTATGGTTCGACAAAGTTAACGTCAGAGACACTGGCGCTGGAGTATGGGTCGAGTTTTACCTAAGTTCGATGTAGAAAGGGAGACTGAAAACCAAGCCAGAAAAGACTTATGTCAATTAAGGGTAATTATTGATAATAAACACCGGCAAAAAACTAATCTTAATTTATTAAATTAGGCTAAATTAAAACCTATAAAAAAAATTAGATTCAGTAAAAATTACCCGACTAAAGCGGGTATATTTTCCTGTTCATTTTTCTCTAATTTTAAATAAGCTTTTTTGTTTTTAAATGTATAAGCTAGTAAACCAGCTATCATATTGACCATAAAGTTAGAGACACTTCTATGACGATAATGATAAACTTGATAAATAGTTTTTAATTGGTCATTAACGGTTTCTATCAATGACCGTTTTATTAGCATAAATTTTTACCACAACTCAACTAGCTGATTCTTCATATTCTTCTTAAAAGGAGTAATCAGCTTGAGGGAGTGTAAAGATAACTCTTTAAATAATTTATTGGAAATGTATCCTTTATCTCCAAAAAGTCTTCCCTGTAAATTTTGTGCTAAGCTGGGTACTGGTACTCGATCATCCACATTGGCTGGTGTCAATTGAAAGGCTAATAATTCTCCTTGATCATTAATGATAAGATGTAGCTTAAACCCATAATACCAACCTATAGAGTTCTTTCCCCAAACAGATAATCCCTTAAATACCTTGTCTTGATGCAGTCGCTCATGGGGGTTTCCCCCATGAGCGACTGCATCAAGAATGGAGTTTTGGTCAGATCTTGCTGAACAATTAATGAGAACTAAATCCAATAAACTGCCTTTTTTTCAGAGGGGTCAAAGAGCTATGACTCTGATCCAGTCTACCTTCTAGCTTTGTTCTCACCCCGTAAGGTCAGTCATGCTAACTATCTCTAGTTCATTTCTCATATTTATGATATTTAAAATGTTGAATTTGCTTAAATCTTTGTTCAAAAAGGATGACTTTGATCGTAAGAAATTGTCTTTAGAGTTTGAACTCAAATTACATGGAATATCTCAAGTTTATACTGATAAAATACACTTGAAAAAAAGTCTAAACTTTCTATCGGTAAACAAAGTCTAATTGTGGGCAATATTTATTTTGATAAGGAAGGATATGCTATTACAATTGGTGACAGAAATTACATTGGCGTAAATTTATTTTGTGCTAGTCATATAGATGTAGGTAATGATGTAATGATTTCTTCCGGTGGTGGTATTTTTGATCATGATTCACATTCTTTAGACTCAGAGAAAAGATCTAATGATGTAGTAGATTATATTCAAGAAAAAAAAGATTGGACACATGTTAACATTTGTAACGTAAAAATCTGTGATAAATCATGGATTGGTTACAACGTAATTATTCTTAAGGGAATTACAATTGGAGAAGGAGCAGTTGTTGGTGCTGGTTCTGTTGTAACTAAAGATGTCCCTCCATATAAATTGGTTGCAGGAAACCCGGCTATAGTCATTAAATCTCTTGTATAAATAATACCAATTTTGATTTTAGATGGATATACATTAATACGTAATAATTGTATTTAATATTTAGTATTTAATAATTAAAATGCTTACTTGGGAACAGACTGTTACTTGGGCAAAAGAAACCGAGTCAATGCAACCTCTCGTAAAAAATTGCTACTACGATGACCCAATAGAACTAGCTGCTAAGAGATTTTATGAAAGTGAAGAATGGGTATCAATACAATCGATATTAAATTTTACTCCTCAAGATAAAGTTTTAGAGGTCGGTGCAGGTCGCGGAATAATGAGCTGGGCTTTTGCCAAGTCTGGTTGTGAAGTCTACGCACTAGAACCAGATCCTAGCTTTACTGTGGGTGCGGGCGCAATCAAAGAACTGTGTAATGCTACTGGTACTAGTATTCATGTTGTAGAGGAAATGGGGGAACAGTTACCCTTTGATGCAGATACCTTTGATTATGTAGTTTGTCGCGCTGTCTTGCACCATGCAACAGATTTAAAACAAATGTGTCAGGAAATAGCTAGAGTTCTTAAGCCAGGGGGAAAATTTCTAGCTGTGAAAGAACATATAGCTGAAACACCAGAAGAACTTCAGGTGTTTTTGGATCGTCATCCATTGCATTATTTATACGGCGGCGAAAATGCTTATAGCTTAATTGAATATCAATCAGCAATTAGAACAGCAGGTTTGAAGCTCTGCAAGAGCTATGCACCCTTTGAACATCCAGTTTCTTGGGCTCCTCTACATAGCCGATCAAGTCTTATAGAGCAACTGTACAGAAGTCTAAGTCAAAGACTTCCTAAGTCGATATCTAAAAGATTAAGTCACCAAAATACTTTATTTAAATTGTATTGTCGGTGGCTTAATTTTCGGTGTAAAACACCTGGGCGTGAATATAGTTTTCTAGCAAGTAAAATATAATGAAAACAGCGATTATTGTTGGTGGTAGTGGTTTTATAGGTGGCCATGTTTGTGAGTATTTTTCCGAACTAGACTGGCAAGTTATTTCTGTTGGTAGAGGGAGTATCAATCCTTATGCTGAGACTCACTATAATTTACAGTTACCTCATGATAGTTTTTCCAACCTTATTAAGTGCTTTGAACCCAGCCTTTGTGTAAACTGTGCAGGTCGAGCATCGGTTGGATTGTCCATGAAAGATCCATTAGGAGACTTTTATGCTAATACAGTTTTAGTGATTTCTCTATTAGATACAATTCGTCAATTTGCTCCTAATTGTATTTTCATCAATCTTTCAAGCGCATCTGTTTATGGCAATCCTTCCTTACTCCCAATTAATGAAGACACACTGATTAGCCCAGTATCTTCTTATGGGTATCATAAATATATGGAAGAATTAGTTGTTCAAGAATATATTTCTCTCCATCATCTCCGTGGTTCTATATTACGCATTTTTTCAGCCTATGGTGAACGCTTACAACGTCAAGTAATTTGGGATTTAACATCCAAAATTATTTCCGCTAATGGAAAACCAGTGACTGTTCTAGGAACAGGAGATGAGTCTCGTGACTTTATTCATGGTAAAGACATTGCGCGCGCTATAGAGATTATTGTTAGCAAGGGAAAGCTTCAAGGTGAAGTATACAATCTTGCTAGCGGATTAGAAATTACGATTAAGCAGCTTGCCAACAGAATTATTAAATTATCACAGCAGTCTTGTGAACTATATTTTGATGGAGCCTCGCCTAGTGGATATGCACTTAGATGGCGTGCAGATACTAGTAAACTCCAAAAACTAGGTTTTAGTCCGTCAATTATGCTTGATGAAGGTCTAAAACTAGTCATTCAAAAATATCAAAAAAAGCTTGATGCTATGTCTTAAAAGTAGTTTGATAAAAGTAACATGGATAATAGTAAATGTCACATAGTTATCTCTAATAAGGGAGGTGAATTTTGGGAAGGTGGACGACAATATACACGCAATTTAATACGTGCTATTTTATCTCTACCTGATGAAGAACTAAATAGTGTTGAATTGAGTTTGTTGGTAAATGGGCAAGAAGAACTTAAGGCTTATGATGATTTTTTGTCAAAACTGAAAATCTGTGGTGATAGCAACACAATTCTCGATCCATTTACATTTGTAAATAGAGTTAGATGGAAACTTAAAAGAGTCTTTAAAGAATCATTTAATTCCCGACTTGAAGAATTCCTTTGCTCAATAGGAACTACATTTGCTTACCCACTAATGACATCCAAATCAGATCGACAATCGTTTAGATCTGCTGAATGGATCCCTGACTTTCAATATAAGCACTATCCTCAAGCTTCTAATACACAGGAAATTGAAGAGAGGAAACAAGCATTTAGACACATTGCTGACAATGCACAGACTATTGTTTTGAGTAGCCACCATGCTGAGAGAGATTGTTTAGAACTCTTTCCCCACACAAAAGGGAAAACATTTGTTTTACAATTTAGAGTTTTTGCTGATGATACATGGTGGAGTCTCTCTCCGACTCAAACTATTAGCAAGTATCGTTTACCAGAAAGATATTTAATTGTCAGCAATCTTTTAGCACCAACTAAAAATCATTTCATTGTGCTAAAATCGCTAAAAATACTAAAAGATCGGCATCAGGCTATGCCGATTGTCTTTACAGGAGATATCTATGACTATCGTAATCCTGGCTATTACAACAAATTTCTAAGTTGTATTCATCAGCTAGGTTTACATAATGATGTGCGAGTACTGGGTTTGATCCCAAAAGTAGATCAGTTTCAACTCCTACGTGGTAGTATTGCACTCTTACAACCATCTTTATTTGAAGGGTGGCATACAGGAGTAGAGGAAGCCAGACTATTGGGTAAAACTCTATTACTATCTGATATTCCGGTTCATCAGGAGCAAGATCCACCCAACCGATTATTTTTCGATCCTTATAGTCCTGAGACACTAGCAAAACAAATGTTGGTAGCTTTTGAGTCAAATACTCTTGGATATGATGAGGAAAAGGAAATAATTGCACGTCAGAGCTATTCAGAACTTCAATTAGACTATGCCAGAAAATTCTTGAAATTAGCTAAATCGTAAAACACCAAGATGCAAAAGATAATTGTTTGGGGCGCTTCTGGTCATGCTCTAGTAGTAATTGATGCATTGGCTCAACAAACAAACTATTCAATTGTTGGTTTAATCGACGATATTAATCCCCAGCTTCACGGTAGCTACTTTCACGGTTTACCAATTCTGGGTGGTCGAGAACAAGTGACTATTCTAAAAGAACAGGGAATCAATTGTGCTTTTGTTGCCATTGGTAACAATCAAGCCAGAATACGTGAAAGTAACTACTTACGCTCACTCAGCTTTGATCTCCTAACCGCCATTCATCCTCGAGCCATCATTGCACCAGACGTCAATATCGGCTCTGGTACAGTCATCTGTGCTGGAGCAGTGGTTACCCCAGCAGCTCAAATTGGTCAAGACGTGATCATTAATACCAGTGCCAGTGTTGATCACGAATGTATTGTCGAAGATGGAGTTCACATCGGTCCAGGGGTGCATATTGGTGGTCGAGCAACGATTAAACACGGTGCTTGGATTGGGATTGGTGCAGTAGTAAGCGATCGCATTACCATAGGGATGAATACGATTGTTGGAGCTGGTTCAGTTGTTGTTCGAGATATTCCCCCTGGTGTAGTTGCCTACGGAGTTCCTGCAAAAATTATGAGAAAAATTGATCAGTCTGCATAATATTCACAATGGATTTTTACAAGAAAATTGGGTATTCAACTCCTGACTCAACTGTGAAAGCTATTCAAGTAGCCCTTGAACAATATAAATTAGTTCATTTAGTTGGTTTCGATTTTCAATTACCAATTCATGAATTTTTCACTTTACTGAGTGATTCTCTAGGGTGGGTAATTGATATGGATGAAGATAAAAAAACTGGTAAAAAAACTGGCGAACGCTGGATTGATATCAGTTATGATCCAGCACAACCAAATAAATACCGTTCCAGTAATACTCGTCAACCTTTACATACAGATAATTCCTATCTCAATCATCATGATGCAGTTAATTATTTTTACTGTGTTTCCCAAGCGAAACTAGGTGGTGCAACTATTTTCCTAGATAGCGATTTACTCGTCAAAGCTTTAGAGATTGACCAAGAGTATCAATTATTAGAAGATTTAAGAAGTATCTCTATCTGCTTCTCCAGACATAATCATCATAAAACTAAGCCAATAATTACCGAAGATGAGCTAGGATATCGATTAAATTATAACTACTATCGACTAGATCCAGAAGATACGCCAGAAGCGAAAAACTTAGTAGAAAAGTTTCAAAATTTCTTGGAAACCAGGATTCATAATAGTCAAATTACTACAAATATACTTTTAAATCCTGGAGATGCAGTATTTTTTAATGATGAAAGACTTCTGCATGGTCGAACTGCCTTTTTTACCACTGATAAAGGTGAAAGAACTCTAATTAAGGGGTCGGTAGTCTTGTATTCTAGAAAGCACAAAAACCTGCATTTAGAGCAAATTAGCCAAGATGAAAGTGTTAACTAATAAACTAGGGTTCGGTACTTGGCAGTTTGGTGGCGAAAATATTATTAATGGTCAACATAAGGGCTGGGGAGATATTGAAGAAGCAGAAGCTATTCAAGCTGTTCACCTAGCTCTAGATTCGGGAGTGAAGTTCTTTGATACCGCTGATACCTATGGCGAGGGACAAGCAGAAAAAATTTTAGGTAAAGCTATTGAGCATTATCCTAAAGATAGATTAACAATCTGTACGAAGTTCGGATGTCGCAAAGATAATCAAGGTCGTAGTTATCAGGATTTTTCATCACTATGGTTGGAGCAGGCTGTTGCCAATAGCTTGAAACGTTTAAAGATTGATTGCATTGATATATTACTCTTTCATAGTCCCCCTGATGACTTTGACTGGAGTCGCTATGATGTCAGTACCCTTCAAGGATTAATCCAAAAAGGATATATCAAGCAGTATGGCGTTAGTTCTAAAACGATAAAAGGTGCATTAAAAGTAATAGAAAAATCCTTTGGTACCGTAATCGAAGCTATTTTTAATGTCTTAGATAGACGGGCAGAACAGTACTTAATCAATAAATTAAGTTCCAGATACAAATTTGTTGCTAGAGTACCCTTAGCATCAGGATTTATACGTCAAAAGTATCTACATCAAGATCCAGATTTTGCTAATAACGATTGGCGCAAGTATTTACCTGATAGAGATCGTCAATGGTTACTGGATAATGTAAGAAAATTATCGTTTCTAGATCAATTACCAGGTGGAATTACGGTTTCAGCTTTGCGTTATATTTTACATCATCCTCAAGTTGGAGTTGTAATTCCAGGAATGAGAAACTCTAGTCAATTAGCGGCTAATTTAGAAGCTGTTTATTTAGGAAAAATAGATGCCGAAATCGTCAAAAAAATTCAGAATACTGTGCCTAATGTTCCAGTGCATTGGCGATTTTAACTGCAACGTATTTGATTGTATAAAAATTATTCGGGAGATTATTAATGGTGTTTAAAAATAAAGTGGATGATTTAGCCATATTTGGCACACAGCCTGCTTTTGCTGAAAAGTTACACGTTGGTCGCCCTAATATAGGCGATCGAGAGCAATTCCTCAAACATGTCAATAAAATTTTAGATAATCGTTGGCTGACTAATAATGGTCCGTTTGTCCAACAACTTGAGCATAAATTAGCTAATTTTCTTGGTGTCAAACACTGTATTGCTGCTTGCAATGGCACTGTTGCCTTAGAAATCGCTATCAGAGCCTCTGGTCTCAGTGGTGAGGTTATTGTTCCTTCCTTTACCTTTATTGCCACACCTCATGCTTTACAGTGGCAGGAAATTACGCCTGTTTTCTGTGATATCGATCCCCAAACTCATGTGATTGATCCAGAGCAAGTTGAAGCCCTGATTACACCTCGGACAACGGGTATCTTGGGTGTCCATGTTTGGGGACAACCTTGCAATATAGAAGCACTCACCGAAATTGCTACTCGGCATCACCTGAAACTGTTGTTTGATGCATCCCATGCTTTTGCTTGCTCCTATCACGGTCAAATGATTGGTGGCTTCGGTGATGCAGAAGTTTTCAGTTTTCATGCGACTAAATTCTTTAATACCCTAGAAGGAGGAGCCATTGTCACGAATGATGACGAACTAGCAGCCAAAATTCGATTAATGAAGAACTTTGGGTTTTCAGGCTATGAAAATGTCATTTACATTGGTACTAATGGAAAAATGAATGAAGTTAGTGCTGCTATGGGTTTAGCATCCCTAGAAAATATATCCAAAACAATCGAAGTAAACAAAAATAACTATAATATTTATCAAAATCAAATAGCACATATACCTGCTGTAAATATACTTAATTATAACAGCCATGAGAGTTGTAATTATCAATATATTGTTTGTGAATTAGATACTGAAGTTACGCCTTTTAGTCGAGATCAATTTATCGAAATCCTATGGGCTGAAAATATTTTAGCCAGACGATATTTCCATCCTGGTTGTCACCGTATGGAACCTTATCGATCTTATTTTCCCCATGCTGGTTTGTTATTGCCAAATACGGAGAGAGTAACAGATCGAGTCTTTCTATTACCTACAGGACAGACGATTACTCCAGAAACGATCGAGTCTATTTGTCAATTGATTCGATTAATATTATCAAATAGTCAAGAAATTATTTCCAAACTGGAGCAATGTGGTCATGTCAACTCATTCTTTGTTAACTCCCTTAGTCAGTTTTACAGTAACCGCATATAATACAGAAAAGTATATTGGTGAATGCCTCGACAGTATTTTGGCTCAAGAAGGTAATTATGATTTTGAAATTGTCGTTGTTGATGATGCATCGAAAGATGATACTGAAAAAATAGTCCGTTCTTATACAGATCCTCGACTCCATTATATTCGGCATACCAAGAATCAAGGAGCTTTTGCCACTGTTAATCGAGGTTTTGAGGAAGCCAGAGGAAAATTTGTCGCTCGAATTGATTCAGATGATCGCTATCGCTCCGATTTTCTAACGACTGTTGTACCAATCTTGCAACAGTATCCTGAAGTGGGCTTGGTTTATGGTGATATTGCCTTAATTGATTCTGAAGGAAAAATCACTAATAGTTCAGGCAATGTCGCTCGTCAGAATCGTCCAGCAAAGGGGAATGAACTTATCCCATTGTTAGAAAAGAACTATTTACCTGCTCCAACGACTATTGCTAGAAAAGAAGCATGGGCTGAAGGTTTACCTATACCTCGCGGCTTTGACTTTTGTGATTGGTATCTTTCGACTAGTATTGCTAAGAAATGGGAATTTTATTACTGTGATCGCGTTTTGGCAGATTATCGGATACACCAGCAAAACCATCACAAATCCGTGATTTTGGATAAAACGGGTGAAAAAATTACGTTTGAAGTTCTAGAACAGATCTTCAGCGAACCCGATCGTCATTTAGAGAAACAGAAAGCTAGAAAAAGAGTTTATGCCACTAACTATCAAACTTATGCCGATAAATACTTTGGCTGTCAAATGATTGAAGACGCTCGACGTTGTTACTTGCAAGCAATTCGTTATAAATCCCAGCTGTTATTAGATTTTGGCGTCATGCGTCGTTTGTTCGGCACGATGCTGGGTCAGCAAACCTATGAAAAATCCAAGGCATTAGCCAAATCGCTTTTATTTGGTTATACCAAAAATCAAAAGTCATGACATACATACAGATTACGAAAGCCAATGTATATGGTCATGTTTTTATTGTAAGTATGATGCTACTTTTGAAAACTGGTATTAGTCCTAGAAATTAGTGAAAATAATCCAAGTTCCCTTCTGCTTCTATCCCGACCCAGTAGGTGGTACCGAAATCTACGTTGAAGCCCTCTCTAGCCATCTCCAACAGCAAGGACTTGACATCATCATTGTTGCCCCTAGCTCCACAAATCAAATTTACCACCATCAAGCACTTCCGGTCCAACGGTTTGCCGTATCTTCGACTCTCCCAGACCTAAGAAACTTGTATGGCTTGGGGGACCCCCAAGCTGCACAAAACTTTAGTCAAATCCTCGATCGCGAAAAACCTGACCTTATTCATCTCCACGCTTTCACCAGCGGTGTTTCCCTTCGCCTTGTCAGAGCTGCAAAACAACTCCAGATTCCTATTATCTTCACCTACCATACCCCTACTGTTAGTTGCCAGCGCGGTACTTTGCTGAAAAATGGAACTCAAATCTGTTCCGGTAAGCTAGACCGAGTCACATGCACCTCCTGCACTTTACAAGGCATGGGTATGGGGGCTCCACAAGCTCAGTTGATTGGCAAATTACCACCCAAGATTGGACATAGCCTTGGAGCCTTGGGGCTTTGGGGTGGAGTCTGGACAGCCTTGCGAATGAGCGAATTGATGGAATGCCGTCAACAAGCCTTTTATAATTTGATGTCGGAAGTTGATCATATTATTGCTGTATGTGATTGGGTTAAGCAGGTTTTGTTACTGAACCAAGTTGCCGAAGACAGAATTACCGTTTTAAGGCAAGGACTCTGTCATCCAGTCACTCCCGCACATCCTCAAGCAAGTGCCGGTTCATTTACGCTTAAGCTTGTGTTCTTAGGGCGGTTAGATCCCACAAAAGGTGTACATCTGCTAATTCAGGCATTGTCACAAGTGCCTGACTTACCCGTTACCTTAGATATTTACGGCATTTCTCAAGCTACAATCGCTGACCCCTACCAGCAGCAGCTACAAACCCTAGCACATCAAGATACTCGCATTCATTTCCAGTCTCCTGTTGCCTCAACAGAAGTTGTACAAACCATTGCTAATTACGATTTGTTAGCGGTACCATCCCAATGCTTAGAAACCGGACCGCTCGTTGTATTAGAGGCATTTGCAGCTGGTATACCGGTGATCGGTTCACGGTTAGGTGGGATTGCTGAATTGGTGCAGGATGGAGTAAATGGGATCTTAGTGGAACCTACTTCAGTGGAGGCATGGGCAGAGAAGATTCGCGATTTGTGTGGTGATCGCAGCCAGTTGACACACTTGCGATCGGGTATTTTGCCACCCCAAGATATGCAGACTGTTGCTAAACACATGAGATTAATATACCAAGCGGCGATCACCAAATTAATCTCTCAAAATTCATAAAATATGAAAAATACACTTGATTCGACTTCCGAAGTAGAAATTCAGCGTCGTTAGTACGCTGAAACAGCCAACAAGTAAGACTCTCTACACGTTCATGAAAAAGATAACCATTACTTTGCTCTGTGCGTGATGATGGGAGCGATCGAATTTCTTGATATTGAGTCGATGTTGGAGGTTGGATGTGGAACGGGTAGATCAATGCTTCCCGTGAAACAACAATGTCCTAATCTGATTGTCCGGGGAATTGAGCCTGTTAGATAATTACGGGAAATAGCTTATGCTAAAGGTATATTACCTGAAACCTTAACAGAAGGTGATGGGTTACAGCTGCACTTTGAGGATGGTCAATTTGATCTAGTGTGTGCATTTGGTGTGTTGCACCATATTAGGACACCCGAAGTTGCTATCCAAGAGATGCTCAGAGTTGCTAAAAAGGGAATATTCATTTCTGATAGCAATAACTTTGGCCAGGGTCATTTTTTATCTCGCACTATCAAACAAACTCTGAACTCTATGGGTCTGTGGCCTGTCGCGGATTGGATTAAGACTAAAGGTCGGGGATATACAATTTCTGAGGGTGATGGGCTTGCTTACTCATATTCTATTTTTAAGAATTATCGTCAGATTTGTCAGTCATGTAAGAGTGTGCATTTACTTAATACTTCTCCAGGTGGAATTAATCTCTATAAAACCTCAGATAATCTAACTCTTTTAGGAATCAAAAATTAGAGAATCTCTATCGGCTGAAAGGTTTTAAATCTGAGCCTCAATTCTATCCGGAATATCTTTTATAATTTCACCGTCATGGACATCTAGTGTGGTGGCTACGAATGGAAAAATTTAGCCTGTCACTGCATCAACCTACAATTCCAGTGTTCACGGAGGTCTCCACTTCCCAATGTCATGATATTGGGTTTGCAATTCGCCTTCACCATAGACTTTTATTCTCGGGGAATCCATGACATCATAAACGGTACTCTGTTTGGGAATAAAGTCAAGGCAAACTTCTGGGAATTATTTCAGCCCCCTAGCTCCCCAATTTTGAAATTACAAAACCTCATTAAATCGTTCCTATGGATCAATATTCAATGAGTTTTTGACCCACTTATTGTGATTGCTGTAACTGGATTACATATTATTGGATATGTCTAATGATTAAAAAATTTTTTAGAGATGTTTTAACTCTTATAGGTGTGTATCCTGCAATTAAATACACTGATATATACGATATCTATTACTCGATTTTTATGCCTCAACACCGACAAAGAGTAGAACAAGAGATTTCATTACTTAAAAACTTAATAGGACACAATAAAATTATCTTTGATGTTGGGGCAAATGGTGGTAGCAAAACGGATATATATCGACGATTTTAAAATAAAGTAATATGCATTGAAACCGATAAAAAATGTGTTAATATTTTAAATAAAAAATTCAAGAATAGAAGTAACGTTACGGTTGTACCTGTAGCAGTTGGAGACAAAGAAGGTAGAGCAACTTGTTATGTTGAATCTGCTGGTTCTTGCCTAAACACTTTAAGTGATAAATGGAGGAATCACCTAGAAAATAATAAACCGGATTGGTATAAAACTAAAAATTCACTGACATTTTTTAATTTCTATAATGTTGATATTTTAACACTAGATCGATTGATATAATTGTATGGAGTTCCTGATTATATAAAATTAGATATAGAAGGATATGAAGTTAATGCACTCAGAGGACTGAGCTATGCTATAAAATTCATTTCGTTTGAGGCTAATTTACCTGTTTTTTTTGATGAAACACTTGAGTGTCTTTCTATATTATCTAAATTTTCATCAAGTGTTATATTTGCTTACTCTCTTGAAGAAGGATTATTTGGTGAACTATCATCATGGCTAAATTATGAACAATTAGTCAATATTATTTCAGAAAAAAAGTATCATTTTTTAGAAATTATAGCTTGTTTATCTCCCTCAGATGTAGATACATATAGCAATTCTCATAACTATGAGGTACACAATTTCGGAATTTTAGGGAACAGGCAAGAGGGAACAGCCAATCAACATCAAAAATGACTGTACCTCATAAATTCGATAAACGCTTTAATTTAGTTAGACATTAACAGTATGGTGAAACTTTTGCCAAAAAATGCGAATAAAGCTGAGTTTGATATATTAACTCGTATTTTATATGTACAGTACACAAATCCAGCAGGCTACCCACCTCTAGAGCACAGTTCTGGTATTCTTGCTGATCAAGGTTGGCAAGTTATTTTTCTTGGAACTGGAGCGCTAGGTGCAAATAACCTGAGCTTTCCTCCCCATCCCAACATCGAAGTCAAGCAAATTCCCTTTTGTACTTCAGGTTGGCGACAGAAGTTACACTACCTTTGGTTTTGTATTTGGGTTGTGGGATGGACATTGCGCTGGCAACCGCAATGGATTTATGCATCAGACTTGTTAGCTTGTCCAATATCCTTATTTTTAAGTTTCTTGCCTAACCTAAAATTGATTTACCACGAACACGATTCACCAGGATTAACCCCTGGAAGTAGTTTTATTAGGTTTTGCTTGGCAACTCGTAAAAAGCTTGCTCATCGCGCCGCTTTTTGCATATTACCTAATCAGCAAAGAGCGGATAGCTTCGACAAAATAGTTAACAATAAAAAACCATCACTATGTGTATGGAACTGTCCGTCAGTAGGAGAAGTGATGCCACCACGATCACCCTGGGGTGGTCAAACCCTATGGCTATTATATCACGGTTCAATTGTTCCATCTCAATTGCCAGAAACAATTATACAGGCAATGACTAAATTACCAGAAAGTATCAAGCTAAGGATTGTTGGTTATGAAACTATTGGTCACATCGGTTATGTGAAATATTTGCAGGAACTAGCCGAACAATTGAATATTTCTGACCGTATTAAGTATCTAGGAACAGTACCCACCAGAGCTGAACTTTTAGAGAAGTGTCATTCTAGTGATGTGGGTCTCTCTTTATTTCCTGCTAAAAGCTTGCAGCCGATGCCAGGTGCGTCTAATAAACCCTTCGATTACTTAGCCTGTGCTCTACCACTGTTAGTTTCTGACCTCCCAGATTGGAAAGAAATGTATGTGGAACCTGGTTATGGTTTAGCAGCCAATCCCGAAGATCCAGAGAGTATTGCCAGAGCCTTACGGTGGTATCTGGAGCATCCAAAAGAAATGCGAGAAATGGGCGAAAACGGTAGAAAACGGATTTTAGAAGAGTGGAATTATGAGAAACAATTTGAGGCGGTTATAAAAGTCATTCGCTATTGATACATTACTCCCGCCATGTTTCTTTGGGTTTATACCATCCACAATTAAATAATAAGCTCGAACAATTAAGTTTTAGCAAATAAAAATACACCGAATCATTTTTTTTATACCAAGTAATGTTAATTTCAAACAAACAAGCTCAGCAGTACTTGTCAGCAATCAATCCAGATAATCATAATATATTGCTCGATCTTCAGCATCGTATGACCGAATATTATACAAAATCCCTTTATCATTCTGAATGGATAAAGGGTATAAATTGCGATTGGCAATATGGAATACACGATGCCCAGCTAGCAATGTGTAAACTGATCCCAAATAACTCAGCTGTTCTAGAAGTTGCCTGTGGTGATGGGAGTAGTGCGAAGGAAATCACCTCTCAAACAAAAAATATTACCTATACAGGTGTTGACTTAGAGGATATCTGAAAAGTTTTTTGATACTGAATTTTGCCCCCCTAGCCCCCCAACTTTGCGGTGCGACCCGTGGCGAATTTAATTCGACGAAGAAGAGCGCACCGGTGGGGGAACAAGAGTTGGGTAGGGTGCGTTAGGGACGGAAAGCCTCTGATTTTATCAGTAGCCAGTATTGGGACAGTCCGTCCCGTAACGCACCACAGGTTCAAACAGCAAAAGTGAGATGCACCCATGTTGAGGGCTATGAAGCTGCTGTATTTAGAGGATCTCAGTCTTTACTTCACTCATCTCATCCTCCTATTATTCTGTTTGAGTTCTGTGACTGGGCAGAAGCACGTGTACCAGAAGCAAGAGTCGGTGATGCTCAACGAGTTTTAACTGAAGCTGGCTACAAAATCTGGCGATTAAGTAGTTTTATTTCAGGTGGTAAGCCATTAAATTCAATTCTAGAGAGCGGCTCATAGATGTTAGTTGAAGTGAATAATTTAAATTATAAAAATTATTCTTGTCAATAGTTTTTTTTACAAATTATAAAAGGCTTGGTGCAGTTATTTTTATATATATTTTATAAAGAAAACATTCATCACTAATTGTTAGATCTATGACTATTTTTAATAAACTATTATGTTTTTAAACTACTTTTTTTAAAAATAGTCAACAATAAAATGTCAAATACAGCGTTTTTCATGACTATCAGGTACACAGATTTTTTTTACTCTTCTCTGTTCCCTGTTCCCTGTTCCCTGTTCCCTGTTCCCTGTTCCCTGTTCTATAAAACCCAGGAATTTGTAGCTCAACCAATTGCAAACCGCTGTATTTAGTATGTTAGCTATTATTGATACCCATCCCATCCAATACCGTGCACCAGTATATCGTTCCCTTCAAAAACAATTCGGAATTCCTCTCACTGTTGTCTACGGTTCCGACTTCAGCATCAAGGGCTATAAAGACCAAGAATTTGGGACAACTTTCGCTTGGGATATTGATCTTTTATCAGGATACAACTCCATCTTTCTCTCTCAAGTTTCCCAAGGAGGAGCCTTATGTTTTGATGATGTCTCTGCGAAAGGTTTATCACAGACATTAGATCGCCTCAAGCCCAAGGCAATTCTCCTGACTGGCTATCAACATCGCCTCTATAAATCTGCTATTTTTAAATCTTGGAAATCTCGCTATCCGATACTATTTCGAGCAGAAACTACTGATCATGCCCGTAGTAGAAATTCCTTTAAGAGGTGCATAAGAGATATGTCTCTACAGTTGCTGTATCATAACTGCCAAAAACTCCTCTATATCGGACAACGCTCTAAGCAACATTTCCAACGCCTTAGCTGTCCCGAGGAAAAACTCATTCGGTCACCTTACTGTATTGATCCCTCTCCCTTTCAACTGAACGATATTGATCACACCACTTGCCGCCGTACCACCCGTCAAAAATTCGGTATAAGCGATTCACAAGTCGTACTACTCTTTTCTGGGAAACTGAGCGATCGCAAACGCCCCGATCTAATCCTGAAAGCTGCTAAACACTTACCTAGCAAAATTCGAGATCGGATTATAGTCATGTTTTTAGGCAATGGTGAGCTAGCAGAAAGCCTTAACCAAGAAGCTGCCTGTGAACCTAGTATCAAGACACATTTTCTCGGATTTCAAAACCAAACTGCTCTTAGTTGCTACTACCACACTGCTGACTTACTTATCCTACCTAGCCAACATTCAGAAACCTGGGGTTTAGTAGTTAATGAAGCTCTACATCATGGCTTACCAGCAATTGTGTCAGATGCCGTTGGATGTGCTCCCGATTTAATTATTCCAGGAGAAACTGGAGCAGTATTTGAGGTTAATTCTGCAGAAAGCTTAGCTCAAGCAATTATGGGATTTATATCATTATTTAATCGCATAGATGTCCATCAAAATTGCCGTAATCATGTGAGTAAATACTCTGTAGAAAAAGCCGCTGCCGGAATTACACAAGCCTATCAAGAGGTTTTACAAAAACGAGGAAAAAAAGAATGAAGATTCTGATTATTGGTATATCGGGTGGTACTAATATTGGAGGTTCTTTTCTCAAAGCAGCAAATAATCTTGGAATTTCTGCAGTTTTTCAGAATAGGGAAAACGCATATCAAGCACCACGCTGGCTAAAGTTATACAATTGGCATATAAGAGGAAAGTACCCTTCTAAATTAAAAAAAATCGAGCAAGAAGTATTACGTATAATTGGTCAGTTATGTCCGCAATATTTACTTACGACTGGAATTACTCCCATTAGTCAAACCACACTCCAAAAAATCGGCTCAATGGGTGTCCAGAGAATTAATTTTATCACAGACGATCCGTGGAACCCTGCCCATTATGCACCTTGGTTTTTAAAAGCATTACCCCACTACGACATTGTTTTCTCACCTCGTCATGCTGTCATCAGTGACTTACTAAACCTTGGCTGTCGGCAAGTCGAATATCTCCCTTTCGCCTACGATCTGGACTTGTTTTACCCTGAGAAATTTGATCAAGTGAATGACAATGTTTCGATGCCAGATATTGTTTTTGCAGGCGGAGCTGATCGCGATCGCATTCCTTACATCAGTGCCCTGATCAAAGCTGGATTTAAAGTTGATCTATACGGTGGTTACTGGGAACGCTACCCAGAAACCCGTACACACACCCGTGGCCAAGCCGATGTCCCTACCCTGCGTAAAGCTCTCAGCAGCGCCAAAATTGGCCTTTGCTTAGTGCGTCGTGCCAATCGCGACGGTCACTGTATGCGCACCTTTGAAGTTCCTGCTGTTGGTACCTGTATGTTAACCGAAGATACCCAAGAACATCGAGACATCTTTGGCCAGGAAGGGGAAGCTGTCATTTATTTCAAAACACTGACAGAAATGGTAGAAAAAGCCCATTGGCTATTAAACCACGATGCCGAACGTCAACGTCTGGCTCAAAATGCCTATCGTTTGATTACTCAAGGGGGTCATACCTATGGCGATCGACTCAAAACCATGCTTTCTTTCGTCAACCAATAGCCTAATGCCCTTAAAAATCGCCATCGTTGTTCATGGACGCTTTTATGCCTTCGACTTAGCCCGGGAACTCATCAATCAAGGTTATCAAGTCACTCTCTTCACCAACTATCCCAAGCATATTGTTGAGGGGTTTGGGATTCCACGTACCCATACTCAAAGTTTTCTGATTCATGGTCTTTTGAGTCGTATCCTGAACCGATTGCACCATATTCTCAAGACACCCAACTTTGAATCCCTGTTGCATATATCATTTTCAAAATGGGCAACCAACCAAATCCTTCAAGGGGAATATGATGTTATTCATGTCTTCAGTGGTATTGCTGAAGAGCTTTTTCAAGCATTAGTCGATCAACCAATTGCCAAGACACTAGTTAGAGGGTCTTCCCACATCCGCACCCAGCTTGAGTTACTCTCAGAAGAAGAGCAACGAGCCAAAACCTCTATTGAAAAGCCTAGCCAATGGATTATTCACCGTGAAGAAAAAGAATATCAGCTTGCTGATGCCATTTGCGTGCTCTCTTCATTTGCTAAGCAGTCCTTCATCGATAAAAATATTGATCAACGCAAACTAAGAATGCTCCCGTTGGGAGCGCGACTTGATAAGTTCCGTCCAGATGAGAGAGTGATTCAGGAACGTTGCGATCGCATTCTATCAGGTAAGGCACTTCGGGTATTAATGGTCGGTACTTTCTCTTATCGCAAAGGTGCTATAGACTTTGTAGAAATTGCCAATCAATGCAGCCCTCAACTAACTTTTAAGTTTGTTGGGGCTATTGCTCCAGAAGCTTCCTTATTGGCAAAACATAGTTGCAAAACGATTGATTTTATTGATAAACAGCCGCAATATAGCTTGCCTAAATACTACAACTGGGCTGATTTGTTTGTTTTTACCACCATAGAAGATGGCTATGCTGTTGTCTTAGCCCAAGCCCAAGCAGCAGGACTTCCGATCTTAACGACAACCAATTGTTCAGGGCCTGATTTAGTAGTTAATGGACAAACCGGTTGGATAGTCCCCATTCGCGATCCAGAAAGCTTTATTGCCCAGCTCCAATGGTGTCACAAGCATCGACAAGAATTAGCTCAAATGGTGCAACAAGTTTATGATAACTTTGCTCCTAGAGATTGGACAGACGTTGCCACCGATTTTGTTTCCATTTGTACTGAGTTAATCAAGCAAAAATAAACTCCTTTGCATCTATGCTAGAGCGTTTCTGGTTAATTGTTTGGCTCATCACCTGGGTCATTGCAACAGTTTTAGTCATCCGTGACCAATGGAATCCAAAGGTTCCTAGCATTGGCTTACCTATTATTTATTTGTTATCTCTATCTATCATTCACTTTTTCGGAGCCTTAATCTATGCCTTTCCCTGGTATACCCCTACTAATCCTTATTTAGTAGGATTGTCAGATCTTGCCCGCACTACTGCTGGCTTCACGGAAACAACCTATGGTGTCATAGGGTTCGCCTATGGTAGCATTATCCTCGCGCCTTGGATTCTTAAAACAACAAAACCATCTTGGCTCTATGAACAACTGAGGCAACCCAGCCTCAAATTACCCAAAACCCTGATCTACATTGGTTTATTCTTTCTTGCTTTAGCACCTATTTTAGGAAAACTACCTAGCTTTACAGCCATATCAACCTCTGGAATTGCTCTTTTCATTGTTGGGCTCTGCCTTTCTTGTTGGAAAGCTTGGCAGATGGGAAACCAACGTGCATTTATGCAATGGCTGCTGATTACATGCAGTATGCCTGTGTTCACAATATCCATCTTGGGCTTCTTAGGCTTTGGTGTAGCTGCAGCTTCCGTTGTCCTTGTTTTTGTTTTCAATTTCTATCGACCGCGCTGGAAACTTATTATCATTACACTCTTAGTTCTATTACTAGGACTCTCTATCTTTGTTACTTATCTCCGAGATCGTAACGAAATTAGATCAAGGGTGTGGGGAGGGGAAAGCAGCCAGAGCCGAGTTGAACAAATCTGGCAAACGTTTCGAGAATTTGAAATATTTGATCCCTTTAAACAGGAACATTTAGAACTAATCGACATTCGACTTAATCAAAATGTTATAATTGGTCAATCCGTCAACTACTTTAAAGATAAAAACGTTGATTTTGCACATGGTGAAACGTTATTCGAGGCAGCAATAGCATTGATCCCTCGAATTTTTTGGCCAAACAAACCCGTTAGGGGAGGTAGCGGTAATCTGGTAACCCGCTATACAGGGCAGGAATTTGCGGCTGGCACCAGTGTCGGAGTGGGTCAGGTTCTAGAGTTCTATATCAACTTTGGTTCATGGGGAGTCATTATCGGTTTCATTATTTTTGGGACACTCCTACGAATTATTGACATCACGGCGGGTCAAAAGTTAATTCACGGCAACTGGATGGGATTTACCTCTTGGTTGTTGCCTGGTTTGGGACTGATTAACCCCGGTGGCTCTCTGGTAGAAATCGTTGCTAGTACAGCAGCCTCTCTGGTTTTTATTTACTGCCTCAATCAGTTATACGGACGAAAAAAGAATAGCCAAGATATAAGACTTCTTGCAGAAGTCGGGAACAGGGAATAGGGAACAGGGAACAGTGGACAAGAATTGACGTAAACACTATCAGAAAAATACTTTTGCAAGAGGTCTATACAGCGCTTTTCATAACTATAAGGTACACAGGATTTTTGGCGTTGCTGATTCTGGGTATGATTCCGCCCCCCTAGCCCCCCAATGGGTGCATCTCACTTTTGCAATTAGACAAAAATTCTAATCAAATTCCCACACTGCCCACACTTCCGACACTTCCGACACTTCCGACACTTCCGACACTTCCGACACTTCCCTGCTTTTTTACAAATATGAGATGCACCCCCCCCCAATTCTGCGGTGCGACCCGTGGCGAATTTAATTCGCCTACGGAAAGCGCACCGGTGGGGGAACAAAACTCTGAAAGTCCCCCAGCGAGCAATCCCTCGCTGGGGGACCCACGGGGGCTTGACCAAAACCAGACGATCCCCCATTCATACTTCAATTCAGCAACGCCGGATTTTTTCCCTGTTCCCTCTTGTCTGTTCCCTGTTCCCAGATCCGCTGTTCCCTGTTCCCTAAAACCAGGAAATCTGTACCTCACCAAATTTAAAACCGCTATATAGCATTTGTATTTGAGATGTAAACCTGTATGGTCTTTTGTTCTTGCACAATAAAACTCCAGAACTTTTGCCCCTATTGCTAGCATGCCTATTGCTAGCATGCCTTTTTCGGCAATTCGTGTGTTTACAACCCAGATACAAACGCGCTTATCAGCACACTACCCAGCTTATCTCCTTTGCTCAATGAATCCCCAATTTCATCTTTGGCTACCTGACATTTTTCAATTCACAGGAGGTATTCAAACTTACTCCTCATTCTTCCTGCAAGCCCTGCAAGCGCTTTATCCTCAAAGTTGCTTTAATGTACTCTTGAAAAATGATTCCCATTCTTCACATTCAAATTTTCATCTTCCGCAAACCCAATTTCACTATTTTGGCACTTTCCCCTCACCCCTCCGAACCCTGACCTTTGCCACACAAGCCCTGAGATATGGGATTTTGCAAGCTCCTGATTTAGTTATCTCTACCCACCTTAACTTCACCATCGTTTCCTACCTCCTCAAGCAGTTCACTGGTATTCCCTACTGGACAGTTGCTCACGGTGATGAAGCTTGGGATATCCAAAGCCCTCTGCTCAAACTGGCGCTCAAAAACGCTGATCGCATTCTCGCTGTCAGTCACTACACACGGGATCGCCTTCTCAACGAACAAAACCTTGATCCAGACAAAGTAGTTGTTTTACCCAATACCTTTGATCCAGATCGCTTTTCTATTGAATCAAAGCCAGCAACCTTACTGCAAAGGTATGGACTGAAACCAAATCAACCGATTATCCTTACGGTTGCTCGACTCTCCCAATTAGAACAGTATAAGGGTTATGACCAAATTTTAAGGGCACTACCACAAATTCGTCAGCGTATTCCTAACATTCACTACATTCTAGTGGGTAAAGGCGATGATCGTCTCCGGATTGAACAATTAATCTCTCAATTGCAACTGCAAGACTGTGTTACTTTAACAGGTTACGTTCCTGACGAAGAGCTAGCGGCTCATTACCATCTCTGTGATGTTTTCGCTATGCCCAGCAAAGCTGAAGGATTTGGCATTGTTTACTTGGAAGCTTTAGCCTCGGGTAAGCCAGCTTTAGGGGGAAATCAAGATGGTGCAATTGATGCTTTGTGTCATGGAGAATTAGGAGTGCTAGTTAACCCCAATGATGTTAATGAAATTGCTAACAATTTAATTGATATTTTACAGGATAATTATCCTAACAAGTTATTTTATAACCCTCAGTTGCTGAGGCAAAAAGTATTTGAAAAATTTGGGTTTCAAAGCTTTAAAGAAACCCTAGGGGACTATTTAGAACAACACTTTAATTATTGCTGATTAAAATTTCATCATCAAGGGAAGATAAAATCTGTGTGCGGAATTGCAGGAATTTTAACCGAAAGTATATATCAAGATAAGTTAGAGACCTTAGTGCAGTCCATGCAAAAGGCACTGCAACATCGAGGACCAGATGACCAAGGAATCTATGTTGCTCAACATCGTCAAGCTGCTTTAGCCCACACTCGCTTGTCTATTCTAGATTTAAGCCCAGCAGGACATCAGCCCATGTCTACTCCAGACGGGCGTTACTGGATTACCTTTAATGGTGAAATCTATAACTTCCAAGAATTGCGATCGCAACTAGAAGCACAAGGAGAAACCTTTTCCTCCCATACCGATACTGAAGTTATCCTTAAACTATATCAGCGCATGGGCAAAAACTGTGTTGAGCAGTTACGAGGTATGTTTGCCTTTGCTATTTGGGATGACGACGAGAAAACCTGCTTCCTGGCCAGAGACCCCTTGGGAATTAAACCTCTATATTACTGGCAATCCGGTTCAACCCTAGTTTTTGCTTCTGAATTGAAAGCGGTTCTAGCGTCTGGTTTACCAGAAAAGCGATTAAATCCAGATGGGTTATATGGTTACTTAACCACTGGTTCCGTTCCCGAACCAGAGACGCTGATTGAAGGAATTCGGATTTTAGAAGCTGGACAGTGCTTGTGGTGGCAAGCAGGTGATGTTCGTCAATGGCAGTATTGGCAAATTAAATTTGATTCTGAAGCTACAACGCCCTCAGCAGCAGTAGCTATGGTGCGAGAAGCACTACTAAAATCAATTCAGCACCATTTCGTTAGCGATGTACCGGTAGGGGTTTTTCTCAGTGGTGGTATTGATTCTACAGGCATTGTTGCCCTGTCCCGTCAAGTACAGTCGGGTGCTTTACATACTTTCTCAATTGCCTTCCGCGAGCAAGAGTGGAATGAAGGGGATTTAGCTCAACAGGTAGCCACTAAGTTTGAGACTGAGCATACAGAGTACATTGTCACAGCAGAAAAAGGGCGATCGCTACTGCCAAAATTTTTAGCAGCCATCGATCAACCCAGTATTGACGGTTTTAATACCTTCTGTGTGTCCCAAATTGCCCATGAGTGTGGCATGAAGGTAGTACTTTCTGGCTTGGGTGGTGATGAGTTGTTTGGTGGATATAAATCTTTCCAGAAAGTTCCCCAAATGGTGCGTATGGGGCAAAAGCTTAAACCATATGCTCCTCTGACCCAACTTGTGGGTGCAGGTCTAGAACGTTGGGGACAGTCAACAAAAATTCGGCGCATAGGTGATTTTCTCCAACAAACTCCTAATTCCGTTGCGGCTTATCGTAGCTTTAGGGGTATTTTCTCCCATTGGGAAGCTTGTCAAATTCTCAAAAATTATCTTCCCGATCAAGAATTTACCCATCCTCAAAACCCTGAGCTTGATAACACTACTTTACCTTCTCCAGAAGATCAAGTAAGTTACCTAGAAATTAGCCGTTACATGCGAAATCAACTGTTAAGAGACAGCGATGTGATGAGTATGGCATGGGGGTTAGAGTTAAGAGTTCCCCTAGTAGACAAAATATTACTAGAAACCATCGCCACAATCCCTAGTAACTTGCGTCTAGCTTCAGGTAAACAGCTTTTGACTAAAGCTGTTACCGAAATCCCCCACTGGATTAAGAACCGTCCCAAGCGAGGGTTTTATTTCCCTTATGAACAATGGATGGATAATGAGTGGCAAGAATACGTTCAAGATATTCAAACTCCTAATAACATTCCCCTGAAACCTTGGTATCGTCGTTGGAGTTTAGTTGTTCTCCAACACTGGTGGAGAGAAATTACAGCATAGAAACTACTGAATTGGCTTAAACATACCTTAAACTCTTGCCGTCTCCACCACTGATGGAGGCAAATTCACTATGAAAATCCTCCATGTCATTCCTTCCGTCAGTACAGTACGAGGAGGACCTTCTCAGGCTATCTTACAAATGGTACCAGCCCTACGCTCTCTTGGTGTAGATGCCGAAATTGCTACCACAAATGACAACGGTTCAGACTTACTAGAGGTTCCCCTCCACCAACGCACAAACTATCATCAAGTTCCAGTCTGGTTTTTTCCTCGTTTTTCTCCTAACATTGCACCAGTTCGAGAATTTGCCTTTTCAGGACCTTTTACTACCTGGTTGTGGCAACATATTCAAGAGTATGATCTGGTGCACGTTCACGCCATTTTTTCCTATACGTCTACCGCAGCAATGGCGATCGCTCGCTTCAAGAACATTCCCTATATTGTGCGTCCCCTAGGACAATTATGCCAATGGTCATTGCAACAAAGTGCCCGCAAAAAGCAAATTTATCTCAATATCATTGAACGAGCCAACCTCAACCACAGCCAAGTCTTACACCTAACATCTTACCAAGAAAAGCAAGAAGTTAATCAGTTAAAAATCACAGCATCCAGCATTGTTTTACCCCACGGACTTTCGATTAATGAAACTATTCCAAATGCACCGGAAAAACTACGACAGCAATTTAACCTTCCCCGAGACGAACCGATAATTTTATTTCTGTCTCGCTTACACCCTAAAAAAGGATTAAACTATCTGATTCCGGCTCTGGCTAAACTAACTCATCACCCTTTTACATTCATTCTGGCAGGTAGTGGTGAACCAGACTATGAAGAACAGCTCAAGTCTCTACTAGTTGAAACCGGTTTGCACTCACGCACTCATCTAGTTGGATTTGTTAAAGGAGAAAGTAAGGACTTATTGCTACAAGGCTCGAATTTATTTGCTCTTACTTCTCACTCAGAAAATTTTGGCATATCTGTTTTAGAAGCACTAGCAGTAGGTTTACCTGTACTTGTAACTCCTGGTGTAGCTTTAGCCTCTGTAGTAGAAAAACATCAACTGGGCTACGTCACAGAGTTGGATGTGAACGCGATCGCATCGGCAATTGAAAATTATTTTAAATCTCCTCAACAAACAAAAGCCATGGGAGATCGCGCCCGTCAATTTATATTAGCCAACTACACCTGGGACAAAATTGCAGTCAAATTAAGTCAGGTATATCAAGCCATCCTTAATAAGGAGTCGATTAGGAATGTAGGAATGTCAAACATCTAAATGTGTAGTGCTATATCACCAGCCGTAGCCGCAGAGAAAGCCAAAGTCCTAGTCCGTTAGACTACAAATTTTCGTGGAGTACCTATAGAATGTGTAAGATCGGGACAGAAGAAATTCCATAAACTCTCACTCAATATCTCAAATCAGACTCACAAGTCCAGTGGAATCAAGAAGGTGTTGCCATTTATCCGGTTTCTGAAATGACGCCTGGTATGAAAGCAAATGCCTACTTTTTTGGACATCCTCAATGGGGAAAAAAATACTTTGAACAAGAAAATTTTAGTCCTATATTTGGAGAGCGCTGGCGTGCCGCAATTGGTAGTTGGGATAACCAAGTTGTCGTGGATATTGGTTGTGGACCTGGTAATTTGGGTAGTGCCTATGCGGAAGTGTGGGAGTGGTAAGATGAATCTTGTCCAAAAATAGTCCTATGAATGATGGAATGCCCTCTATGCGGTCATCATAAGACCCATCAACAGGTCAAAACTAGTAAGGGAAGCCAACGGTACTACTGTCGAGTGTGCCAACAAACGTTCACTTCTACTTTTGATACTCTTTACTATCGCCGACAAATTGAACCCAAAACAATTCACACGGTTCTACAGGCTCATGCAGAGGGAAGTAGTTTGAGAGGAGTCAGTCGGACGACTAATCTCGCCTACAATACGGTAGGAACGCCTGCTGCGAGCAGCTACGGTGATTGGACAAATGATTCATAATGCCCGTGTACAGAAGATTGAAACCTCACAAATCAGCGGTGATGAATTTTGGTCATTTGTCCAAAAAAACAAAAACGCTGTCAGTCCAATGAATTGAAAGAAGGAGACTGTTGGTAGGAGATGACTCAAGCATCATCAAGCGGCTTAATTCTGGCAGCTAGAGTAGGTAAACATACTGACCCTATCATCGAAGAATTAATAGTGAATACAGAAGGAAAAACCGATTGTCAACAATGGCGTACTGATGATTGGGGTGGATATAGCGCGAGTTTTACCTCCACAAGTAAGACACATCATCGGTAAAGAGCAGACCCAACAACTAGAGCGAACGTTCCGGGATTGTCCGACAGCAGACGGGTCTCGGGCATCGGCGACAGCAATTTATTTGCCAAGGTCATCGGAGCAGACCTTAGCAACAGTAAGGTTGGTAGTCAGCTATTTCAATTGGATTTGGATTCATAGTCGCTTTGGCAATACGGCGGCACAAAGGTCTGGGTTAGCGTTCGCGTAGCGTGGCCGTAGGCCAATCGCCCCTTGGAGTTGGAATGACTTGCGCGGCATACCCACACTTTGCTGATGCACTACCGTAATTTGTATGCAGCAGTGGGTGGTTCACCTCGAATACTTATTGGTATAGATATTAGTTATGGAGCACTGAAAAACGCTAAAGGTCTTGGTTATATCCCCCTTTTGGCAGATGTCCACAATATCCCTTTAATGTCTAATTTTGCTGATCTGGTTACGGTTAACGCTACCCTGCACCATTGTGACAATATGGCTAAGGTTTTGACAGAAGCAGCCCGTCTCCTTCGTCCTGGGGGTTTGTTGATTACTGACGAAGACCCTATCCGTAGCACTTCACAGCACAAAGGTCTTGGTTTACTGGCATCTAAAGTAAGGTCGTATTTCCCCATATCTCGGATCAGAGGACATAGTAGCAAATCATGGACTTATAAATCTTTGCAGGAAAGGAAAAAGAGGTTAGAAACAGAGATTCACAACCGAAAGCCTGGTGATGGCGTAACTGCACAGCTTTATTACGAGACTTTGCAACCTTTGGGTTTTCAGGTAAAACTTTATCCTCACAATCATGTGGTTGGCGCTAGTTTGCTGCAAGGTAATCGTGGTGAATCGAGCTTGAGAGTCCGTCTTACTCAGCAGCTATCGGGAATTGATCCCCATTCAACAGACGCCGGTTTATCGATGATGTGTATTGCTCTCAAGGATTCAAAAACGCCGAAAGCTTTGGAATATCTGTTTTAGAAGCACTAGCAGTAGGTTTACCTGTACTTGTAACTCCTGGTGTAGCTTTAGCATCTGTAGTAGAAAAACATCAACTGGGCTATGTCACAGAGTTGGATGTGAAAGTGATCGCTTCCGCTCTTGAGAATTATTTAACCAATCCCCAAGAAGTCAAAGAAATGGGAACTCGCGGTCGCCAACTCATCTTTGAACAATACACATGGAAAAGGATTGCAGCTAATTTGATTGACATTTATCAAGCCATTCTTCATCAAAAACCTTTCTAAGAATATATTTGAGGATTGAGTTATCATCTTTATTAAAGAGACAGAAACATCAACTTTAAAGTACTAATTAATATAAGATTATAACTATGAACAATTTCATCGACAAAGTAGTATATACATCTGATAACCCTAAATTAGACTATCGGATTATTTTTACAAGAATCAAAAACGGTAACTTTGAATATATACTGGGCAGATTTTGGTTATTTAGAGGTCTATATTCTCAGTATAAAAAACTTATACAAATTATAAATAAACCCAAAAAAAAAATAAGCTTTCAAAGCCAAATAATTCAAAACTATAATCTCAATATTTATAGGATTGTTGAATCTATCAAGCAAGACTCTTACTACGATCAACTAGACTTAAATGAGCAATCATTAGCTTCTATAGTAAATTATGCTAAAAAATTGCCCTTATCTACCGCATCACTAAATCTGTCATTTACTTATCAGGAATATATTACTCATCTCAAAGCAAAACATACAATTGCTATGGCAGATCTAGATGAACCACTGAAAATAAATGAAATATATCGGCTTAGACATGATGATTTATTGCTAGAAATTTCAGAAAAATATCTCGGTTATTTTCCTGAAAAATGTGATGTAAGATTATGGTGGAGCTTTGCAAATAACCTATCTTCAGAAGAAAGAAGAATACAGTCACAAACTATTGATTATCATTACGACATTCATAAATTTAATTTCTTATACATTAGTTTTTACTTAACCAATGTAGATGTTAATAGTGGTGCCCATGTCCTCGTCAAGTCTAGCCATAAAAATAAAAAAATATCAATGCTTCTTCGCAGTGCTAGATGTCCAGATAAAACAATACAGCAATATTACCCCCAAGAGGATATCATAACAATTCAAGGAAAAGCAGGAAAATGCTTTATAGAAGATGCCTCTTGTTTCCATAAAGCTTTACCACCAATTCAACGCGATCGCTTATTTCTACAATTGAGGTATTACTAATATGAAAACAACTAAACTAGGTTTCGGTTGCGCTCCTATATTAGGTAGAGTTGACAAGCGTAAAAGTATTCAAGCACTAAAAATTGCATACGAAGAAGGAATTAATTACTTTGACATTGCACGCTCTTATGGCTGGGGTGAAGCAGAATCTATACTAGGAAATTTCTTAGTCCAAAATAAAATACCTAGAGACAGTGTAGAAATAACAACAAAATTTGGTCTTGTCCCAAAAAACAACAGGCTGATCAGATTATCTAAAAATATAGCCAGAAAAGTTATTAGTATTAATCCTAAAACTCAAACCTTAGTTAAGTCTGCTGCTAGTCAAGTTGCACCAAAAATTGATTTTTCTGTAGATACAGCGAAGACAAGTCTAGAAAAAAGCCTTAAATCTTTGCGTACTGATTATATTGATAATATATTACTCCACGGATACGATTTTCAAAATCCGCCTAATGACATTACTGATATAGTTAATTTTTTTGATTCAGAAAAAAAACGTGGTAAGATCAAAAATTATGGATTCTCGACTGATCAATCACTAGATTTAGCCGCCAAGTTTTTTGCCACCAATAATTTGAACCCTGATCTAATTCAACTTCCTTGCCAAATCAGCCAAAAACAAGATTATGTTTATATTAACCAACTTAATATAAATGGAATAAAAATCATTGTTCATTCACCGTTTAATATAGGAAAAAAATCTCAAAAAAAAAATTAATAATTTAGTTCGTATTGACTCCTTAAATAACTTCAGTAGTACTTTTAATTTTTCGATTGAAAAGCCTCAAGATATCTATTCAATTTTACTGGGTTATTTCAAATCTATTTATTCTCCCTATGCTATTGTCACTAGCATGTTCAATCCATCTCATATTAAAAAAAATCAAGAGATTATAAATAGACCTGCGCTTACTCAGAAGCAAGCAGAATTATTCAATCAAATTATCAGTGAAATTTAACCTTTTTTTGATTACTAATTTACCATGAAACTTACATCATATTTAATTCAGTCTCCCTTTGCAATTAAAATTCGCTCTAATTTGAGAAAATCTCCTTTTGGAAGAACAATTATACAAACTATTGCTGGCTCAATAAATAAAGAGTATGATGCTCATTTTAATAAAGAGTTACTTGAGAGTATAAAATCTGGAGATACAGTGTGGGATATAGGAGCTAATATTGGCTTCTATACCCGGAAATTTTTGGATATTGTTGGAACTGAAGGTCACGTCGTTGCAGTTGAACCAGCGCCATCGAGTGCGAACGCATGTAGAAAGCTTATTAATCCGAATAGTTATACAAACTTGGGTAGTGCTACACAAGTAGTGATTTTAGCTCCCTTTACCTTGACCAGACCGTAGCCAAACCACTACATATTTACCACTACCCAAACTTGACTGTAGTTGAATCAGCACTTAGTAGTGAAGTTGGAACAGCCGAGCTTTCTGTTGATGAAGATCCAAGTTAACCAAATAATCGCTTATCAAAGTCCTCATCAAATACTTTGACAATATCTGTCACTACCGGTGATATTCTATTAGAAAATCTGGGTTATTACCCCAATATCATAAAAATAGATGTAGAAGGTTTTGAACTAGAAGTACTTAAAGGAATTCAGACAGTTCTTTCCTCCTCAACATTAAAAGCAGTTTTCATTGAAGTTCATTTTAAGCTTCTCGAAGAAAACGGTTACACAAATGCTATTGAAATGATAGTTAAAATACTACATAAACATGGGTTTTCCACTAAATGGATAGATTTTTAACATATCGTAGGATTTAAATCTGTGGTAAACTAATTAACTTACTTGATATTAAATATGTACTTCTGTGGTTTGGGTTTTGCCGATTGAAAGTATGAATGAGTCTCACGTAAAGGCACAAAGGTATTTGATAATCGTTGTTTGAAAAATACCGAAAATTTAAATTAATTTACCGATTCAGTAAGGTAACCTCTGGCTCTGGACTTCTGGAAAGCAAAGCTGTAATCTAGCACATTAATTCAGTCCGAATCAACCTAATTAATTTATCTGGAATGCTAGAAAAAATTACCCCACTCATTCTCACCTACAACGAAGCCCCCAACATCCAACGTACTCTTCAACAGCTTACTTGGGCAAAGACAATTATTGTAATTGATAGTTACAGCAGTGATGAAACCTTAGAAATTTTAGATTCAATTCCTCAAGTACAAGTCTTTCAAAGAAAGTTTGATTCTTTTGCTGCCCAGTGTAATTATGGACTAGGAAAAATAGAATCTGAATGGGTACTCTCCCTAGATGCTGATTATGTGTTAACAGATGAGCTAATCAGTGAAATACAAACCTTGCCAAGATCATCCGATGTAAACAGTTATAGTGTTGGATTCAAGTATTGTGTCTTTGGAAAACCTTTGCATGCTACTTTATTGCCACCAAGAAAAGTACTCTACAAAAGAGAAAAAGCAACTTATCAAGATGATGGTCATGCACATCGAGTTATTGTAGATGGCAAATCAGCAACACTTTCTTCCTACATTCATCACGATGACCGCAAACCTTTAACTCGCTGGTTGTGGGCCCAAGACCGTTACATGATAATTGAAGTCAAAAAACTAACCCAGACTCCAGAAGCTGAAATTAGTTTAGGTGACATAATTCGCAAACAAAAAATTATTGCTCCCTTTATTATCCTGTTCTACTGTCTGATTCTGAAGGGCGGAATTTTAGACGGTTGGCATGGTTGGTATTACGCATTTCAACGGATGCTAGCGGAAACTATGTTATCTATTCGGTTGATTGAATATCAAAAATTATCGAAGCAATAAGTATAAAATTTATACCTGATTTTATTCTACAAAATCCATAACCAGCAATAATTTAACACTCTTAAATTAAAACTTACAAAGAAACCCTATATGAACATTCTCGGTATTAACGCTTATCACGGTGATGCATCCGCAAGTTTAGTTCAAAACGGTCAACTCATCGCCGCCGTTGAAGAAGAACGATTCAACCGTGTCAAACATTGGGCAGGGTTTCCATCAGAATCAATCCGTTACTGTCTCGAAGTTGGCGGAATCACTGGTAAAGACTTAGACCATGTTGCTGTTTCCTTCAATCCCAAAGCAAACCTCAACAAAAAGCTCTTATTCACCATCAAAAATCGTCCTTCCCTCAGTTCCTTACTGGATAGATTCAACAAGCAAAGCAAATCCACCAGCCTCAAACAAGAACTAGCTAACGCTTGCGGATGTAACGAAACCGATATTCGCGCTCACATCCACAACCTCGAACACCATACAACCCATCTTGCTAGCGGTTTCTTCGTCTCCCCTTTTGAAGAAGCAGCAATTTTATCCATCGATGGCATGGGGGATTTCGTCAGTACATTATTCGCAGCCGGACGGGGAAATGAACTCCAATACTTCTCCCGCACCCATTTTCCCCATTCCATCGGTTACCTCTACAATGCCATTACCCTATACTTGGGATTCCCAGCCTACGGTGATGAATACAAAGTCATGGGACTGGCACCCTACGGCGAACCGGAATATCTCGAAGAATTCCGCCAGTTGATTTATCCCAAGGGTGACAGCTTTGAACTGAATTTAGACTATTTCAACCACCACCTAGAAGGAATTGCCATGAGCTGGGACGATGGCGCACCCAGCGTACAACCCTTCCACAGTCCAGCCTTAGAGAAATTATTGGGACCCGCGCGGACACCCAAGTCCGAAGTGACGACCAAACACCAGAATATTGCCAAATCCCTACAAGCGGTTACCGAAGAAATTATCTTCCACCTCATTAAGGAGTTACACAAAAAATTCCCCAGCGATAATCTCTGTTTGGTAGGGGGAGTAGCCATGAACTCTGTTGCCAACGGTAAGATTACCCAAAACACTCCTTTCAAGAATATTTACATTCCTGCTGGTGCTGCCGACAATGGCACGTGTTTTGGAGCGGCTTTCTACGTCTGGAACCAGATTTTAAAACAACCCCGCAATTTTGTGATGGAACATGCGTTCTGGGGTAGTGAATTTTCTGATGCTGAATGCTTGTCAGCACTCCAAGAGCATAATTTGGAACCCAAAAAGCTAGACCGAGAAGAGTTATTGAATCAAGTGGTTGATTCAATGTGCGAAGGAAACGTTATTGGTTGGTATCAAGGACGGATGGAATTTGGTGCCCGGGCCTTAGGACATCGTTCCTTAATTGCCGACCCTCGACGGGTTGATATGCGGGATATTATCAACTTAAAAATCAAATTCCGTGAAAAATTCCGTCCCTTTGCTCCCAGTATTTTAGAAGAGGATGTCAGCGAATTTTTTGAACTGAACGAACCTGTACCGTTCATGGAAAAAGTCTTAAAAATTCGTCCTGAAAAACGGGAACTCATTCCTGCTATTACCCACGTCGATGGTACCGGAAGACTGCAAAGTGTCAGTCGCCATACCAATCCCCTCTATTGGGATTTAATTAATACCTTCAAAGAACGGACAGGTATCCCCATAATATTGAACACATCCTTAAATGAAAACGAACCAATTGTCCGCACGCCATCGGAAGCTATCAAGTGCTTCTTAAGAACCAACATGGATGTCATTGTTCTGGGTTCTTATTATGTCGATCGCAGTGGGATATAAGGGAATAGGGAACAGGGAATAGGGAATAGGGAATAGGGAGTCGGGAGTCGGGAATCGGGAATGCGTAGGGTGCGTTAGGGACGGGCTCCCCCTGATTTTCTCGGTAGCCAGTATTAGGAAAGTCCGTCGGATTGTAACGGGCAAGATGCCCATTCCACCCACCGGGTCAAACAGACTTGCCTCTTGCCTCTTGCCTCTTGCCTCTTGCCTCTTGCCTATTCCCTATTCCCTATTCCCTGTTCCCAGATCCGCTGTTCCCTGTTCCCTAAAACCCAGGACTCTATACCTCACCCAATTTAAAACCGCTATATTATTATTATCTATTCAAAGTTTTATAATAGCGTCAATTAATTTACGATATCAACATAGTAATGTCAATCAGCTAGGCTATCATAAGTGGTCGAATACAACTAAAGTTTCCTGTTCCGGTGATCCGCTGTTCCCTAAAACTTTAGGTGCGCTTTCCGTAGGCGAATTAAATTCGCCACGGGTCGCACCTCAGGAAGCTTTACCTCACCCAAGTAAAAATCGCTATCTTTAGCCTAATTTATTTATGAGCAAAAATTATGCGATCGCTATTGGTATTAATCAATACCAATTCCTAGAACCATTAGACTATGCCAGCAATGATGCGTGGTTAGTACAAAAGCTGTTTAGGGAAGAGTTAGGGTTTGAGCGAGTATTTGTATTTACCGATAAACCTAAACAAGGGATAATTGCCACACGGGCTAACCTTTTAAATTTTCTAGCCCATTTGTCCATGGAGCCATTTCTGGAACCAACTGACAATTTCTGGTTCTTTTTTCGCGGACATGGAATTAACCATAACGGCTCTAATTATTTAATGCCTGTATATGGTAAACTTACTGATATCGAAAATACTGCCATTTCGATTGCTGAAATTACCAAATTACTTACAAAGTGTGGTAGCGGTAATACCATTTTATTGTTAGATCTTTTCTATCAAGAAAGAAAAACTTATTCTCCTCTAGAAGCTCTTGATTACGCCAAATTAACTAATCATAATATTACCACATTTTTCGCCCAGTCGTCTAGCCAATTGTCCTATGATATTCCCTTTTTAAAATACGGTGTATTTGCCTATGCTATTACGGAAGGATTAGGAGATAGAGGACAATGCTCAACTGTCGCCAAATTAGACAACTATTTGCAACATCGAGTATCTCACCTTGTCCAACAATATCATCAAGCAGACCAAACCCCAGCTCTGATCTCATCTCAACCGAATCGGGTTCTGATTTCCAAACATGCCACCAAGCAAGATATTAACACTCTCAAAAACTCGGCATTACAAGCAGAAACCAAAGGTGAACTACAAGCCGCTAAAAATCTTTGGATTCAAGTTTTAGCTGTTGTGGCTACAGACACCGATGGGATTGATGCCCTGCCACGTATTTATATGAATCAATTTTATTCAACAAGCAACTTTCAGCAATCGTCTCATAAGCCATCATTAGTAAATAGCCTTGGTCAGAACCACGGTGAGATACCAACCACACACTATTCCACCGTAGCAGTTGCCAATCCTACCACTCAACACAGCAACAGCAAAATTGTCAAGCCTTCTCCACAGCAGACAACCAGTGATATTCTCTCCAAGCAAAAAACTGCAAGCCATATCGAGATAGAACAATTTGTAACTTACGAGCAGTTAGCTACCTTCCTCACGGCACACAATTGGCGAGAAGCAGACAAAGCCACCTCAAAATTACTCCTTGAAATTAGTGGACGCCAAAAAGAAGGCTGGTTGACTATAGCGGCTATCAATAAATTAAACCCTCACACTCTACAATTAATAGACAAAATTTGGCACCAACACAGCCACGGTAGGTTTGGATTCTCCGTGCAAAAGCAGATTTGGGAAACCATTGAAGGTAGTCAAAATCCCAACTATCACGTCTGGTGTGACTATTGCGATCGCCTTGGTTGGCGTGTTAACGATAACTGGTGTTTCTACTCAAGTTTAACCTTCGATATTACTGCAGCAAAAGGACATTTTCCTGCCGCCGGAATTATTAATATTATCAATCCGTGGAAGGGTTGGAGTGTAGGGGCTTTTGCTTGTGTTAATGGTTTTATTAGCCTGATAGATCAATTAGAATCATAGGGAGTCGGGAATCGGGAATCGGGAATCGGGAGTGTGGGGAGATGGGGAGATAGGGAGATGGGGAGTCAGATAGTTTAGAATTGCTATAATGGTAAACAATTCGTGATTTTAGCTTCCGTTACCTTCACCAGACCGTAGCAAAACCACTACATCTTTACCACTACCAACCCATGAAAGGAAACTTATCGTCACGCCGACCTTTCACCAATAAACCAGGCTTTAGCTACCCTCGCAAAACCCTACGGAAAATGCGGGTAGCATTTACCCTTACCATCCTATGTATTGCTCTTAGTTTTATTCCCATTCGCTTAGGGTTCGCCCATCTCCAATCCCCTACTCCCCAGTTGATTCTCACCCTCGGTGGCGGTATCGGACGGGAAAGATTTACAGCTCAGTTTGCTCAGCAGCATCGTAACCTTGATATTTGGGTCTCTTCTGGAGTGCCGACCCCACAAGCCCAAAAGGTCTTTCGGGAAGCAGGTATTCCTGATCAACAAGTACATATTGATCGGCGTGCTATCGATACGGTAACCAACTTTACCTCCCTGGTTCAAGATTTCAAAACCCATGACATCCACCATGTCTATCTAATCACCTCAGACTTTCACATGCGTCGGTCGATAGCGATCGCCTTCTTTATTTTCGGCAGTCAGGGTATTGCCTTCACCCCTGTCGCCATTCCTTCCCAGCGGCCTGAGGAATCCTGGCTGCAAGTGCTACGGGATGTAGGGCGCTCAGTGGTCTGGATTATCACTGGTCGTACTGGAGCGAGTCTTCAATATTATTTGCGAGCGTGATTTAGAATGCGCGAATTTAGAATTGAGAATCGGGAATCGGGAATCGGGAATCGGGAATCGGGAATCGAGTGCAGGTTGGCCGGTTGCTGGTTAAAACCTTAAACATTCAACCTACCCTACGGGAACGCCAAAGGCTAACAACCTTCAACCACCCAACCTTCAACCTTCAACCACCCAACCTTCAACCTTCAACCACCCAACCTTCAACCTTCAACCACCCAACCTTCAACCTTCAACCACCCAACCTTCAACCAAACCAATATATGACTACTGACTTAAGTAAACCACCAGCTGCTTTAGAAATAGCCCCCTTATACCAGTTTTCAAAAGTAGTGTTATACTTACAATAAAAACATGACCATATACATTGGTTTTTGCAATCTTTATGTATGTCATGACTTTTGATTTTTGGTATTAGTAGATTTAAGCCAATACGACTCATCTCGATTTGACCGAGGGCGTCCCAGTTGGTTAGTCTTAATCTGGTGGTTGGTGCAAGCGATCGCATTTCCCTTAAGTCTTCATAACTTCAATGGTTTCCGCCGATGGCTGCTCCAATTATTTGGAGCCAAGATTGGTAATAATGTCGTTATTCGACCGACTGCTCGTTTTACTTACCCCTGGAAAGTAGAAATTGGTGACTACAGTTGGATTGGGGATGATGTAGTGTTCTACAGCATCGATCGGATTAGCATTGGTAGTCACTGCATTATTTCCCAAAAATGTTACCTCTGTACCGGTAGTCACGATATCAAAGACCCAAGATTTGGGTTAATCACAGGTGAGATTCATGTTGGTAACGGAGCCTGGATTGCTACCGATTGCTTCGTTGCGCCCGGTGTCCACATTGGAGCCAATGCCGTAATTGGTGCTCGCAGCAGTGTGTTTAGTAATATTCCAGAGCAGCAAGTATGCTGGGGGACACCAGCACGTGCTCGCTATCGACGGGAGGTAGGGAGTAGAGAGTAGGGAGTAGGGAGTGTGGGGAGATGGGGAGATGGGGAGATAGGGAGCTGGGGAGATGGGGAGCTGGGGAGATGGAGAGCTGGGGAGATGGGGAGATGGGGAGATAGGGAGCTGGGGAGCTGGGGAGTGAGATATTTTAGAAATGCAGTAGTGGTCAACAATTCGTAATTTTAGATCCTGTTACCTTGACCAGACCGTAGCGAAACCACTACATCTTTATCACTATCTTCAAAATGACACTCAACAGCATCTCGAACCATCGTTTTCAGCTCATCTAACGTGTCTGCTTGGGTAAAAATAGATTCTCCTAAGGCTCTGGCCGTATAACCCCCTTCCGGATCTTCCTCAACCAAAAACACAACTTCGCTCATGTTCATGACTCCCCCATTGTTGTCTATCGTTATTATTGCATAGGGAACAGGGAGTAGGGAGTAGGGAGTAGGGAGTA
>NZ_JAAHHZ010000066.1:0-37652 GCF_010672005.1 Moorena sp. SIO4A5
CTATCACTATGCTCGAGATCAATGATGCTATTGACCGGGTGGTGGCTGGGATGGAAGGCACTCCTCTAGTGGACAGCAAGAATAAGCGATTAATTGCCTACCATGAAGTAGGACATGCTGTAATTTCTACCCTCCTACCGGATCACGACCCGGTACAGAAAGTAACCCTAATTCCCCGAGGGCAAGCCCGTGGTTTGACCTGGTTTATTCCTGATGAAGAACAAGGTTTGATTACTCGGGCTCAACTCAAAGCCCAAATCACTGCTACTTTAGGGGGTAGAGCGGCAGAAGAAGAAATTTTTGGTGAGGCTGAAGTTACGACTGGTGCTGTTGGGGACTTGCGACAAGTTACCTCACGAGCACGGCAGATGGTAACCCGCTTTGGAATGAGTGATTTGGGTCCTCTGTCCTTAGAAGACCCAGGGGGAGAAGTCTTTCTAGGGGGTAATGTGATTAATAGGGCTGAGTACTCAGAGAAAATTGCTGCCCACATTGATGCCCAGGTTCGCACAATTGTGCAGCATTGCCATGGCCATGCTCGTCAATTAATCCGGGAAAATCGGGTAATAATTGACCGATTAGTAGACCTGTTGATAGATCAAGAAACTATCGAAGGAGACCAGTTACGCAGAATTATAGAAGAACACACCCAGATGCACAAGGAACAATTGGTAGTTTCGTAGTTTGCACTAAAAAGATCAAAGGCATGCATGTTTGAAATATGTTAATGGTTAATGGCCATTAACCATTAACATTTGTCCCAATCAAGCTCGTGTTTTATACATTGCCCGCAGCACCTGGGCTGGGTCAACGTATTGCTTGCCATACTTCAATCCCCAGTGCAGATGAGGACCGGTGGTACGACCAGTCATCCCTACTCGACCGATTCTGGCTCCAGAAGGCAACAGTTGGCCTTCCTTGATCTGAATGCCACCGGAGTTGTCAATTAAATAGCGAGTACCTCCATTTTTAACTGCGTATCCTTTCATGTGACAGTAGATGTGCTGCCACTTGCCCGATTGAATAGTTATTGAGGTGCCGCAAGCAGTACCATCAGAAATTTTAATTACTTTACCACTCCACCAGTTACGGATATAGCTTCCTTCAGGGGCAGCTATGTCTAAACCTCGGTGGAATTCCCATCCAGAACCTCTAGGAGAGGGTCGGTAACCGAAGCCAGAGGTGTAGCCCCGGAAGTTTTCTACGGGAAAGGAACCCCCTTTGGCAAAACTTCTTACTCCGGCTACCAAGGTTGAGGGAGGTTCTGATGCAGTTACTCGCTGGCTGGGGAAACTCGAATGGGTACTTAAACCGATTAAACTCGTTAAACTCAGTCCAGCGAAAATTAGAAGCCTTGATAAATAACCACTGCGCATTAGTTCTAGTCTGGCTTTAGCTAGTTAGGGGTCTTTCCATTTATATCCCTCCAGATCACCTGCGAGCAGCAGGGTGTTTGGGGTTTTTGGGATATTTATCAAAATCTTGAGTTTTGTTAAGATACCTGAATAAGCTAATACAAATTTAACTTGCACAATTTAAGGATTGAATTTTTTATTAAGGGTTGACGGTTAAATGTAAACTGTTTAACTTGATCGCTTTAGTGTTAACTATTAACGGTTAACACTAAAGCGATCAAGTTAAATAAAGCAGTTAAATCTTGGTTAACTTAGTGATTAACAAAACTCGCGGAATTCCCCACCTTCTTTAAAGGTGTTGAAGTTACCGTAAGGATAGGGTCGCCAAAATCGGCAAAGTTTTAACCAAAGGTGCGCTTTCCGTAGGCGAATTAAATTCGCCACGGGTCTTGAAGTTACCGTAAGTGTAGTGGAGCCTTAATACAATAGTTTTAACCATGCATCCTCATAGCCAATCACCTATAAAGGCTCCACTACACCCTTGGCGCGCGTCTGGGGCACCTCTTTTACGCATAATCGACTAACCCTAAAGGCGACCCTAACAATCAGGTTTCATCTCTGGGATGGATAGCCAGACGAGGACTTGTTGCGAATCGTGTTAGAATATAATTGGTCGATGACCCGCCTGACTGACTAAAAGGCTACCTTAAAGGTGTAAAAGTACTAGCAGAGCTCAGGGAAGAGACAAGCCCCAGCTGGTTGACCATAGAGTCGTAATTCCAAGGTGAGTCTGTCGAAAAGAACTATACGTCTGCGGAAGGCGGATGTCTGCCTGTGGACGCTGAGTAAGACCTTTCATCAGCAGGCGCGCTTTCCAATGGCCGGGTTCCCCGGCCATTGGAAAGCGCCTCTGGTTGAGGCGTCGGCGGATGAAGCGGGAAACCCTATTGACGAATAAGACCGTCCCTGATTTGAGTTGAGATTGGAAGCCCCAGCCTCAGCGAAGCAGGCTGGGGTACTTCACCTTGCCCCAGCCTACCCTATGCGTGAACTGATGCTGACTGAATTTTTACCCTTCCGATTTGAGGTGGATACTACCGCGATCGCAGGAGCATCTTTGTGGTCTCTAGCGCTATATTTAAGCCTCTCGTCCTTGAGGCAATGGATTATGGAGCAATTGAACCGCTGGTTTAACTTTGCTGAGGGATTATTTTACATGTCGGCTGAGGAATTTGAACGAACCAGCAAGGTCAGAGAATCTCAAAACGCTTTCTATGCGTCAGTTGTCAGTATTGTGCCTTTTTTAGTCATTGGTGCAGTTTGTAACTACGCCGTCGAAATTAGCCTGGGACACAGTTGGGCAATCAGTATTGGGATTATTGCTTGCATGAGCTGTGGTGTGTATGAATTAGGGCGTCAGTCTGGGAATTGAATTTAGGTAGTCATTGCTCATTTTCGGGCGCGTTCGCGCAGCGTGACCATTCCCGTAGCGTGACCATTCCCGTAGCGTGGCCTTTTGGCCAAGGCCAAGGCCAATCCCATAGTCTCAATCATACTCTCAGTGACTAATCTGGTATCCTGGTCTTGCTCAGGGCATCGTGATCCTGTTGAGTTTTAACTAGAGTTTCTAGATGAGGCAGATTTGCGGTCGGAGTATCGGCTAATGCTTCAGCAGTACTTTGATTCCCTTAGACCTCTCCAAAAACTTGAAAGTATCTCAGGCACTGCTTTTCAGCGCTCAAATTGACCAATTCAATTTTACGTTGAATTAACGCTATAATAGGCTTAACCAGCTATTGATGTTAATTTATCACCAAAACTATGAGCATAAACAACCTCAATTGTTTCAGCACTTTCAGACGCTTTTGTTACTTGTAATACTAAGGATCCTGTTCTCAATCTTACCAAACCACATATTGTCAAAATTACCCCAGAATATTTATTATAATTTAGGCGAAACCTTTCTCCCGCTATTTTAAAAATTTTTACCAACCTAATCACATGTTCTACAAATATTCTGTTTGAAGATAATAGCTTGTTATATTTCTTTTGGTGTGAGGTTAACTCACCATTTCTTGGTTTTTTATGGGGAGTTCTTATTTGTTCTTCTCCTAGATAAGCTTTGTCACCACTCAGTCTTTGCTTATCATCAAATTTTTTTAAACTTTCCCGACAAATATTTATGTCACTTTTGGGGCCTGGTTTACCGACCACTACATCTACAATATCTTCCCCTTTTGGCAACACAATAAATTGATTTTTAAATGTATGGTTTTTCTTCTTGCCAGAATAGAAGGATTTTTGTTGATCATAGTCTGAAGGTCTTTCTCTGACTTGTTCTGCGCTATCTACTATTAACTCATACTCAGTTAAGGCTTCTCGAATTATATCCTCGGATTCTTGGCACTTTTTTACTTGTTCTAACAAAGAAGCTGGTAGAGCTTCCCTGAAAAGAGATTGCCAGTAGTTAAAAGTAGAGTTTGCTTTAGATTCACTCACCTGGAAGTGTAGTCCGAGAAGTTGAAAGTTTATGTGATGTCGTAAGTAAATTAATGTCAAGACTATTTGGTCTTCAATTGATAATTTTTGTCCAGCACCTCCCCCAGGCTTTATTAGCCGGACTTTTTGATTTTCAATTTTTTCTTGATGTTGACGATGTAATAACTTGGCTTGTTCTATCAGTTGAGATAGTTGCTCATAATTTATTCCTACCAATCTTTTTGTTTGTTTAGGATTTTTCTGGATGTAATCCCAAGTATAGCTCATGGTTTTTGAGGTTGATAAAAGTGGTAAATTTTATCTTATTTTACCATAAATTTGTTTTTTGGAGAGGTCTCTTGTTGATCTCGTTCCAACATTCTCAACCAATCCAAAAATTCACTGGTACCTGGTATTTTTTGCCAATTTCTCAATTCCCGCAGTTCCCCAAATTTTTGGATAGCTGCTTCGGATAGGCGTGTAATCTCAGTTTTAAAATGACTCTGGATAATCTGTTTTAGGGTAGCATTTTCTGGAAATTTAAGGTAGTAAAATAAGCAACGACGTAGGAAGGGTTTTGGCAATTCTTTTTGCCTATTACTGGTGATAATAATTAACGGTAAAAAATATATTCGTTCTTCTTTGGTTTTACCTTTTAAAGCATCAAAACGAACGTTTAGTACTTCTTTAATTTGGAATTGCAATCGCTCCAATTCTAAGAGCAAGTCATTAGGTAAATCCCGATCCGCTTTATCAATTTCATCAATTAGAACCACGGAAGGAATGTCATTTTGTGATTGCTGAATTGCCTCGCCCAATTCTCCTAAGTTAACATAATTTCTGCGGTACAAAGGTTGCCTGGGATTACCTGCAGTTTGACGTTCCTGAATGTCATACAACCGACCTATGGCATCATAATCATAAAGTAAATCCTGGGCTCGACTGGTAGAGCGGATGTAGCAGCTGTAGAGGGGATAACCCAGTTCATAGGCAACCGCATAAGCTAATCGCGTTTTCCCGCAGCCTGGGTCACCTTCTAATAATAAAGGACGACGCAGGTAGAGAGCAGTATTAACTGCATCTGCCAAAGCCTTAGAAGCAATGTAAGGTTCTGGCTCTTGCCATGCACCAGGAAGCGGTTTGTAGCGACACTTACCGTCACCTGTGTACTTTCTTCTCCCTAAGTCATCCATAGCACCTTATACGAATTCACTAAAATAATTCTAGAAATAAGATAACAGGAATAAAAAGAAATAACTTGATCAATAATATGTTCGCGATCGCCCAAGGATTACAGTATTATACTTGTGGCTTAATCAGGTAAATAGCACGTAAGGATTCAGCTCTCAGCCTTGGCCAAAGGCCAACGGCTGAATGCTTACAATAGCACTAGGTACGTCGTTAGTGTAAAACTGGCTAACTACTGACCGTGGGCGGATTATGTATGCGATCGCATTCCATCACTCCAGACCTTACCCATCTTCTGATACTCCCGGCGAGTGCCCTGTAACAGATGTTCCATCATCACTGCACTACCTGCCTCAGCTGCTAGAAAAGCTGCTGCTAGGGCAATATTCTTGATATTCCCTCCACTCAATTTGAACTGCCGTGCCAAAAACTCAAAATCTACATCTGCTGACAAGGGGATTTCCTCAGTCCAAATCCCCTCCCAAATGCGCCGACGACTAGCTTCATCCGGTGAGGGAAAGTGTACTGTAAAGGCTAACCTACGCACAAATGCCTCGTCTAAGTTTTGGCGCAGATTTGTTGTCAAAATTGATATCCCCTCATATTCCTCCATCTTCTGCAACAGATACCCAACTTCAATATTGGCGTAGCGGTCATGAGCATCTCGAACTTCAGAGCGTTTGCCAAACAGAGCATCTGCCTCGTCAAACAGAAGGATAGCGTTAGCTGTTTCCGCAGCCATAAAAATGCGGTTCAGATTTTTCTCAGTCTCGCCAATGTACTTACTGACAACTTGGGATAAATCAATTTTGTATAGCTCAAGCTGTAGTTCATTAGCAATCACTTCCGCCGCCATGGTCTTACCTGTGCCTGGTGGACCTGAAAATAGTACATTTAATCCTTTACCAATGGATAGCTTGCGGTGAAAGCCCCATTTCTCATAGACAATATGACGATACTTGGCTTGATTACAAATTTCTTTGAGCTGAGCGAGTTGATCGGGGGGTAAGATAATGTCTTGCCAACTATACTTAGGGTTAAGTTTGCGAGCTAATTCAGTTAAATTGCTACCAGATTGGTCACGAGCCGCTGCTAATAAGTCATTTAGGGTTGGCTTAATTGTACTGTTTAATGGCAATTCTTCAAATTCGGCAGCAGCACGCCACAAAGCCTGATTACAAGCAGTTGTTACTGCTCCTGCTATTTGGGCTGAACTCAAGGTAAAACGATTGGCGAGGGTATCCAAGTCGCGATCGCTAAGTACAATTTCTTTAGTTTCTAAACTAGCTTGCCAGTAAACGCGCCGTTGATAAAAATCCGGTGTAGCAAAAGGTACAGTAATCATACCCTGGAGATTGGTAAACTTTGGCACCAACGACTGTGTTCCAGATAAGATCACCACACTTTTTTCCTCAGTTAGTCTGTCAAGTAAGCTTTTATATAACAGATGCTGCTCTTTGGTCTGTAGTGCATCTAAACTTTCCAGACTTTCTAGATAGAGGATAGCATTGTGAAAACAGGCTTCACGGAACAACAGTTTTAGCAGTTGGTCAAACTCTTCCTTAATTGCTAAAGATTGAGCTAAATCCGCAATCAATAACTGCTTGTTGAGTTGAGCGGCAAGGGCGATCGCTCCACGGCGTTTTTCAGTAGAAGACAAACCAGAGAAGTACAGATGTAGAGACTGGCTGGTATTTTGAGCGTGTTTGACTAGCTTAGGAAGTATGTGTTTAATGTCATCCCTAATCGGTAACTTGTCCTCAACCGCAGGACTATCTATCAATTGACACCAAGATTCTAAACGCGGTTCAAGACGCTTTTGTTTTAACAGAGAATGGATAACCTGCTCGTCTAGCTTGAGATAATAGGATAATATTGGTGGTTTAACCTGATGAGGGTCAGGAATTAAGTGAAGTAAGCCATGTTTGATTAAGGGTGCGTCAGGAGCAAAATGAACTCGTTGCAACAGTTTGGCTTCAGCAGAGGGACATAGTAAATTTAAGGCTAAATCAATACTAGGTCGCCTGCGAGTGACATCATCCTGGAGATAGGCATATAGACGCTCGTAACCTAAATCAATTTCTGGAGCCAGGGCAATCAACATCACGTCTAAATCAAATTCAGACAAACCGAAAGTCTGTTTCAGCCAGTTTAATGGTGTATTGTTAGTCTGAGCGGACTCAGTTTTTTCTGCATCTACTGCAAACAAAGGTATCCCTGGTTCACGATCTAGGAGTTGCTTGACCTGATCGCGATTAATACGAAGACCTCGATAAGGGTCAGTAGCTGCTTCTGAACCGTAGACAGCTTGTGCTGTTATTACTGCTTGCTCTAGTAATTTATCTAGCCTTTTTAAGGCTGAGAGCAGATCGTCGAACATGGCTTAGTTAGGTTGAAGTTTGTTTTTGGAAAATAGACATCTCCAGGAATTGCGAAGCAAGTCCATCACTAGCTTTGAGATGTTTGCAATGATTCACAAATGCGTTCACTTTAAACGAAATAATAAGGATTGGGGGTTCTTCAGTATCTAGTATGCTAAACTTATAGATAAAACCTTAAATAAAATATGAGGGGGTAACATGAGCCCTAAAAACATTACTATATAAGGCTTTGATGCCAATGAGCTATGGCTTGATACAGCCAATTGACCCTCCTTTCATTTTCTGGAAGCTCAAACCCTTATAACTACATCCAATGTCAGCCCAAAACAGCATCTATCTTTTTATAACTGATGGGCTGAAATTATTACCCAGTAAGGATTTTAGCGTGGATGTCACCCCCCCATAAATAAAATCAAGTAATGTATCCAATTATAGCAGTACTAAATGATTCGTAAAAATCCACTTGGCTTAATTAATCGTTTATTTCCTATTATTTTTTTTTCAAAAAACCATACTTATGAAGTTTATTAAAATCAAAAACTTCTCTTTGAATAAAAAAAGTAAATAACCACTTAACTAACGCAAATTACCGTAATTTATCCCAAAATTTTATTAATAAATTTTTAGTTTTTAACCAAATATATTCAACAGGTGCGACCGGTCGCACCTGAAGTAATGCGCTCAATTTGTCTGCCATGACTCTTGTCAATCGTTCGATTAACTGTAATTGGGGTTTGATGATTACTCACATATTCTAGATAATAATAGAGTTTTTTTTGATTCTTTTTAACGGCAATAAGATAATAATTATTGGAGTTTATAATATCAAAGGTGGTTTGTTTTTGGCAGTGGATAGCATCCAGAGTAAATACTTGATTCTGAAGGGGGCAAGTTCTGATAGCTTCTTGAACTTGGTGAATTTATGAACTTTTATTATTCTCAAGCGGTGCGACCCCGCGCTTTTTCAAAGCTAAGCGTGAACGCGCACCAAGAGAAACGAGTTAAATTTAAAACTAACCCTAACTCCTGACTAAATCAATAAAAGATTACCACAATAAAAAAAATTAATTGAATTATTGTGACATAAGTTAACCTTAATATTTATAATATTCCCATCAGTAGCTATCCAATATCTTAAGGATTTATAAAAAGCAAACTGACTTGCCCACTGATGAAAAATTTTTCACAAATTTGATAAATTTACTCCTAGCATCACTGGTCGAATGGTTTAGTAATAAGTAACTATATCCGAAAAAATATTTAAGTTATTAAATAAGAGGATATCTGAAAAGTTTTTTGATACTGAATTTTGCCCCCCTAGCCCCCCAAGTTTGGGGGGAACAAGAGTCAATTGGCTTCTAAAAGTCCCCCAAAATTGGGGGATTTAGGGGGCTTGGATGTAGCAAATGAGACTTCTCAGATAACCTCTAACAAATCTTGATGAAATTTATCTAAATTTTCTAAAGATATATACCTAGTATATCCTTGGATAAGTTCGATAATGATAATTAATAAAACCCTTGATCAAGGATGCCGTTGTCCTTGGAGTTGACGAAAGTCCTTCGGATACGAAACCTTGAAAAGGGTCGCATGGGTGATAGGTTACGCATAAAAGGGTTGATTATTTGTGATAAGGCGACCCTGTTATACGGTAACTTCAAATACTTTTTTGAGGGCTTGAATTAGGCTATTCATAGATAAACTTTTTTTGATTAAATAGCGTTAGCTTTTATTTTACACTCTCGGCGAGCGCTTTTTGTTTTGGTGATATCATTCGGTTTTTTATTCCGTTGCCCAAGCTTTTTGCGCTTAGAGAATTTAACGACTTTTTTCAGGTTAAAATACTTAATCAGACAAAAAAAGGGTGATTCCGTTACTCCAAGGCGGTTTCAAAACCTCAGAAAAAATTTTGACATCGACAATGAAACAGCCCTGCCTTACTAAGGGGGGTTAGGGGGGATTCCTGCTCCTCACAGGGGTAGGTTTTTTACATTTGGGTAAAACATGGGACTTAACCTCATCAGAGGAAAAGGAAAACAACGAAGAAGCGATGCAGTGGCCTCACGGGGGTTTCCCCCACTCGCTATTGCCGTGGTTTTCCCTACTCGCTATTGCATCAAGACAATGATGATTTTTAACGACAAACCCCACACCCGACACCTCACCCCACACCCGACACCTCACCCCACACCTCACCCCACACCTGAGGTCAAAGTTAAAAACCTACCCTTATGAGGATTCCTGCTCCCCCTGCTATACTCACCAGGAAGTAAGTTATTCAACCGGATTTGATAGTATTCTGTTTCTCTAGGAGCATTCAACGAATTGTTAAGAATACAGCCCAGTAAAAATAAAGGGTTTTACCGAGTTTTACAGAAGCAGATTATACCAAATACGGCTGGTAAATCTACCATTACCGATAACTAAGCTATGGATGATGGCAGCCATGAAAAATTAATTATCAGCCAGGGAAATAAAGATATGATCAAAGCGGAGTCGGTATTCAGCAAAGATTTTGCAAAATTTTTGTTCAAGATGTTTATTGATGAAAAATATTGGGCAACAATAAGGACATGGCTCGATTTGAACCAATAAAAGGCTATCTATACCTTGTTGACTGTTGAGTGTTGACTGTTAAACGTTAACTATTGACTGCCCCCGGGATCTTCATTTCTTAGTTAGATAGAGAGAATTATAAAGGGATAAATTCTGTCAAAATCCGAATATTTGCCGAAAATTAGGCTCCGCTGCTCTACTGCTCTGCCCCCCTCAGTCTAAATCGAAAATGAAACAGCTCTGCCGATCTTCGGGGGTAATGGGGGGAGCAACTGTTGACAGTCAACGGTTAAGACTCAACAGTGAAGCAAATTATACAGGTTACATCTTCATTGGTTAACACTCAGCAGTCAAGCAAACTATACAGGTTACATCTTCATTAACGTCTTATTAACACGAAAAACCAATGATTCGTTACCGACAAAAGAAAATTAGCATTTTATTTGGCAGTCTCTTAATTATTGGGGCATGGTGGTTACCTGCTCAAGCTAAACAGACCACTAATCCAGTCTTAGAGAAAGCCGTTACCACTGACGATCCAACTATTCCGATTGAGGAGCTAGAGCTAATGCTCAAGCCTTTGACTAAGGATGAGCTGGATGGTGAAGCTGAGGCGTGGATGTTCTTGCTTAAAACTAAAGTTAAAGAACTTAGCGATGCGGAAATTGCTGTAAAGCGCAAAAATCGAGAGCTTCAACAAACTAAAGAAGCTGTTGATGCCCTAGAAGATGCCAAAGATGCTCTTGAGGAAGCGACAGATACTAAGGAAAAAATAGAGACTAAGGGATCGGCTAAGGATCGTATTAAAGCTTTAAAAGCTGCTGAAGATGCACAGGAAGCTCTCGAAAAAGCTCAGGAGTCAGTAGAAGAAGCAGTCAAAGAAGAGGAAAAGACCAAGCAAGATAAAACCTTGCAAGGGGCGATTGATAAAGCAGTTGAAGGTACTGAAACGGAGAAAGATAAAGCCAAAACCTCAAACGAAGAAGTTGCTAAGGTTCAAGATAAGATTGGAACAATTAGCAACAAAATCGTTACTGATGAACAAGAGCAGAAAAAGACTGGACAGGGAATTGACCAAGCCAAGCAAGACCTAGAAGAAGCGGTCGAGGCGAAGACCGAAGTTAAAAAGCAAGTGCTGGTCAACATGACCACACTGCGGGAGCAACGCACTGCTTTAAGCGATCGCTTTGAGGTGGTACTGGAAGAGCTGGAAACTAAAGGCGGTGATGTTGAGTTGTACGACAAATACATCGATGCCATCAGTGGGATTAAGGTAGACGTCACTGACACTGAAGGAACCTGGATTACCATCGTCGGCTGGCTCCAGTCTAAAGAAGGAGGTCTGCGCTGGGCGAATAACATTGGCAAATTTTTAGGAATTGTCGCTGGCTTTAGCATCCTCTCCCTGATTTTAGGGACAGTGCTCGAGAAATCTTTGTGGATGTTCCCGAATATGTCAGCTATGCTGCGTCAGTTCGTGGTTAGGATAACCCGCCAAGGATTATTTTTGGTGGGTCTTCTTTTAGGGATCACTGCCCTAGAGGTCAGTATTGGTCCACTGATGGCCATGATTGGAGCTGCTGGTTTTGTGGTAGCATTTGCGTTCCAAAATACCCTCGGTAACTTTGCCAATGGGTTAATGATCTTGCTCTATAAACCTTTTGACGTGGGCGATATGATTGAAGTAGCTGGGGTAAAAGGTACGGTTAAGGATGTCAACTTAGTTTGCACCACCATCAAGACTTATGAAAATAAAATCATTATCGTGCCAAACAACTCAATCTGGGGTAACGTTATTGAGAATGAAACCAGTAGCCCCGTCCGCGCTATGTTCCTCACGGTAAGGATCAGCTATAGCAATAGTATTACTCAAGCGATCCAAGTTCTTAAGGATATTGCCAACTCTCATCCTTTAGTATTAGAAGACCCTGCACCTTGGATTGACACTGGGGAATTGGCTGAATATGCTGTTAATATTTGGTTTATGGCCTATACTAAGAAAGAGGATTACTGGACAGCCTATTGTGACATCAGCCGAATTATAAAAGAAAGATTTGAAGAAGAGGGGATTGTGATCCCACTGCCTCAGCAGGAAATATACATCAGCGAAGTTATGGCTCAGCAAGACCTTCCCCGAGCAGGAAGTCATGGCCAGATAGCAAATCCAAAGCCCCATAGCTCTTTCCCCAATGGTAAGACAGCTTGAATCTGTAGACTTTTCTGTAGAATGCCTACTTTCGTATAGCAGCGGTCCAAAATCTATCTAATTAACACAACTAATAGCCAATCCGGGTGCAATACTCCAGTTTAATTAGCTTTTCATTGCCCAGAGTTTTGTAGAGACCTAGCATGCTAGGTCTCTACATTTGTGTAGCCGCAACAATTGGCTGGTCAGGGCAAGGAGGAAATCCCAACAGAGGTAGTAAACCGTCAACCTTGGCCTTTCGGCCACACGTGCGCGTTCAACCGTCAACCGTCAACAATCCTGATTGTAAGAGCAAATAAATCTCAAGCTCGGGATCATTATATAGTAGTTGGAAATTCCTTAGAGTAGACCCAGCCAAGTCAACAAACCTTGACCAGTGAGCAACTCCAGTAACACGATACAAACTAAGGCAACCATGGCAAACCTGCCATTGATTTGCTCAGCATAGGGAGTCCAACCAAAAGCTGGTTCAGGTTGGTTAAAAGACTCCTGAGACGATTCACTAGAATTGGGTGTTTCAGAACTCATGACTGATCAGATCCTTCAGACTCCAAATTTTTTACCGATTCAATTAGCGATCGCACTTGTGATGTGCCTGCTGATGGAGAAAAGCTCAAGGGAAACTTACCTCTAACTAGCATTCGTAATCCCAGTGGTCCTAGGCTCGCCAAACCTTGGATATCTCGAAATGAGTTACCAACCACCTGCAAGCCAAACTTACGCTCATCAATCCAGCCTCCCTCTTTGACTAAATCAATTAGGACTTTGCGGTGGCGGATTGGACGACTATCATAGGTCTCAATGCCTTCAAGAATATCCTGTTTAATCTTACCGATTTGATCCATAGGAGCCACACCCATCGGGCAAACCGCATTACACATCATACAGCGGGTACAACCCCAGACTCCTTTTGTTCCTTCGTTATATTTCTCCAAACGATTTTCCGTGGTATTATCACGGGAATCTACCACCAGACGCTGTGCTTTAGCCAAGGCATGAGGACCGACAAAATCTCGATTAACTTCTTTGGCATTACACTCAGAATAACAGGCACCACACATGATACAATTACCTGCCTGAGCCAAATGCGATCGCTCTTCAGGACTCTGTAAAAATTCCCGTTCGGGAATCTTCCTAGCAGCAGTGCTGACGTAGGGATCAACAGCTTCTAAGTTATCCCAGAAGCTGCTCATCTCAACGACTAAATCCTTGATTATTGGCATATTACCCAGAGGTGCTATAGTAATCTCCGGGATTTTAGAGTCATCTGGCAGCTTTTGCTTGCCCAATTCATTGCCCACATTTTCCTTACAGGCCAAAGCCGAGCGACCATTGATTCGTATGCCACAGCTACCACAAATCGTGTTGCGACAATTTTTGCGAAAAGCTAAAGTACCATCAAGTTCCCACTTAATACGATTCAAGCATTCCAGAATCGTGTTTCCTTTCTGGACATCCAGCCTATAAGTCTGGAGTAGTGGCGCAGTGTTTTGAGTCTGTCGAATGATTTTAAAATCAACTTGCATAAAACTAAGCTGTTGAGTATTCCAACATATACAAGGATAATCGGTAAGGTTAAGGGATGATATGAGCAACAGGACTACTGTTGAGGTAAGTAGTTACTCTTGATAATTAGGCCATACTTGTTTGAGTAGTCCCTAGGGAAGCAATACCCCTCGCTAGTTGACTTCTGGTGTAAGAGTGCAATCCTATTGGTATGTTTCCTGGATTATTTTCATAGTTATCATCTTACTGCCCCTAAAGGCTTAGGCAGAGATTGTCTGATCTGTTATTATTGAAATACGTAAAGATTTAAACAAATGATCCAAAATATCTTGTCAACTGAGATAGATTTAACGATATATTTTTAATAGAGCCAAAGTTTGGCCATTAATGATCTTGACCACTCTGAAGTTTAAAGGATATCTCGTGAGATTATGCCAGAGATTTCAAGTACTCCCCTAACTGGTAAAGCATTACTTCAAAAAGTAAAAGAGCTATCACACTTGCCTCGCCGAGAGACAGCCAAGCGTTGCGGCTATTACACTATAACTAAAACAGACCAGACCCGCGTCAATTTAACAGATTTTTATGATGCGGTTTTAGGAGCCAAGGGTGTTCCCCTGGATCCAGAAGGCACAAAAGATGGTCGGGGGCGTGAACCGACTTATCGTGTGAGTGTCCATAAAAATGGTCAAATTGTTATTGGTTCAACCTACACTCATGCCATGGGATTAGAGCCTGGTGATGAGTTTGAAATTAAACTGGGCTACAAGCATATCCATCTTAAGCAGGTGGATGAAGAGCCTGAATCTGAAGAGGTATCTACTCACAAACCAAAGAAAGCCACCTCTTAGTGCGTGTTCCCTAGCGCTTTTTAAAAGCGCGGGGTCGCACCGTAAAGAAGTAATCCTTCTTACAGAAAATCCTGCGAGTTTGAAACCCCCGTCTCTAAGCGAGCGGGGATGAAAAACGACCGTGTGGGGCGAGCCTTGAAGATTTTTTGGGCACGTGAGCTTGTAAGAATCTGTTACCGACGTTATGGGTAAAGCCCCCGTGATTTATCCGGGGGATATAACCTTGCTTGACGAATTTATGCGTCAATGGATATTTTTTTCTTCTGTTGTCGGTAATCCCTAAACTAGCGCTGTCCTATATAATAGGAAGTCAGACAACCAACTTGCCTTAATATAAATAGACAACGTAAAAACCTGTTAAAAGAATGATACGTGCACCTCGGTTTCGTCTAACGATCTGGGAGTCTATGAAACAAGTAAGGTAGATATTGTATTAAAGTTGATTGTCTCCCATTCTAAACAAGGTACGGTGGGGTTTGAAGTTACCGTAAGTAGAGGGTCGCCTTTACAGGGGACTGGCTATGATAAAAAGGGTCAAAACTTATTAACTAAGGCTCCACTCTACTAAGGTTTCGTTTCCGGCACACCGGAACCTGGATCAATGATCCAAACGCTGGGTTTGAAGTTACCGTAAGAGAGGGTCACCTTATTAAAAAAGATTTAACCATGCATCTGCATAGCCTGCTGACTATAAAGGCGACCCTCTCTAAGGTTTCGTCTCCGGGGAGATTTGGCCTTATCTGTGCTTGGTGAAAACCTGTCATGGCAAGGGGAATCGTTGAGCCAAGAATCCCCGTCTCTGGGCGAGCGGGGAGTGTCAAAATAATTGTATCGGTACCATAAGGTACAAGGAAACTCCAGGGAAAGAACCTGAAAAAGCTTCCGCTAAGCGCACGCTGGGCGAAAAAGGACAGACCAACCTCTACTTGGAAAATGTCATTTTTTAAGCAAGTGGACTGGTTGATCTGCTGAAAAGCTGATGACCAAGAATCAAGCATATGCCTACGGTGAGGATGCCCCATAATAAGACAGTAGAAACAAAAATCTTCTTTCTACTACCTGAGGAGTTGATAAAGCAGGCTATTATTAACCAGCCCGATGTGCTCTGTGGTTAGGGAAGCAAGGCATAGGAAAACGGCAGCCGCTTATGGTAGTTTAGTTTAGACCTTATAGTCATTTGATAGTAATTTGCCAATCTCGCCAATGGCTATTCTTGATCAGGCAACTAATGGGTCGTTTGTGTCATTAATGACGTCAACTACTCTTTTCAAGGTAGGCACTTTTTTCCTAGCTTGGGCAGTTTTGTGGCTGCCCCTAGCTCTCCCTATAGCTATGGTTTTAAAGTGGCGTCCAAATAAGCCTTTAGCACCAGACCAAAAGTTACCACTACTCGCAGCACTTTACCTGATTGCTCCCCTAATTTTATGGGGAGCTTCTCAACTAGAGGGGGTGCCTTTCTCCGATTACGGATTGGAGTGGAAATTAAGCGTTTTAGGCTCTCTAGGATTGGGACTAGGAGTAGGTATTCTCAGCTTAATCATAGTATTTACTGGGCAATTATTACTAGGCTGGGTGAGGTGGAATTCTGAAAATTGGCAGCGTTTGGGACCGATATTACTGCCAGTGATGTTATTAGGGCTGTGGATTGGGCTTACAGAAGAGTTAGTCTTTCGTGGCTTCTTAGTGAATCAACTACAGCAGGATTATTCTATCTGGGTAGGAGCAGCCATCTCTAGTGGGATTTTTGCCCTGTTACACCTAGTTTGGGAACAAAAAGATACTATCCCTCAGTTACCAGGATTATGGCTAATGGGAATGGTATTAGTCCTAGCCCGTTGGGTGGATGGAGGCAGTCTGGGTTTAGCATGGGGACTACATGCTGGTTGGATTTGGGGTTTAACTTGTTTGGACTCAGCTGAGTTAATTGCTTACACAGGCATTGGACCAATTTGGATAACGGGTTTGGGAGGAAAACCGTTAGCTGGGATAGTGGGTCTTCTTTGTTTATTGGAAGTTGGGGCTTTATTATTACTGATGTTGCCGGATCAGCTGATAAACATTCGATAAAAATTTCACCTGTTTTAAATTGGCTTGAAGCCTGTCAACAAACTCCTATATCCGGCAGGCTGTCTTAAAAGCTAATCACCAAAAAAAATACCGCCAGCTACAAGTTAAACTAGCGATTATCCTTAGGTGCCCTTGACCCATTAAGAATTAAATTCTTAATGGGTCAAGGGCACCTGTGGATTTACTTCATGTTTAATTTCGCGCCTTTCTTTTGGTGCGCGTTACCTTGGCGAGGGAACCTCGCCGGGGTGTTAATCAGAGAAATCGGTCAACCTTACATGGAAGAACCAACTCCCACATAGGCACCATAGAAGAAAAGACCAACCACTACGAGGACACCAGTACCAGCGATAGTGGCAACTATCCATAAAGGAATTCTTCCCCCTCCAGACACAGCTTATACCTCCAATTTTAAATCAAGTTTTTTTTCTTACATGTAGTTAACGATAGAAGGCTTAATAACTAGTAATTTCGTTGAAAAGCCTCCCTCGTGGCTTAGATTTTGCGCAACTCCTATCAGGAGTAATCTTTGCCGGACTTCTTCCTGCTTCCGCGAACGGCAATATTGTAAAGGCTTGTTGAGCTAGCAGCACTTTTCCCTTAACTTAACTACTAGTGACAGGGCTACGAAATAGCGTTCATTCGTAGGTGCCATAACCTAAACAACTTAGGAAAAATGTCTATCGCGGTGCATCTTAGCTAGGAAATTAGCGATTAACCGGAAATTACCAGGGAATTAACTAAGAGTCTTTTCCAGTTTACATCCGAGCCGTCTCCAAGATGGGGATTTAGGCGAATCTGTTAAATCAGTTAATTAAAGAAATAACTGGAAAACAGAATACCAAGCACAAAAATCAGTAATAGACCTAAGTAAAGAGACGTCCGATTGAGTTCAACCGGCTGTCTATTGGGATTGGAATTCCGCTCCATAATTGCTTCTCCTATCGTTGAATAAATTGCATGGCTGCGATCGCGCCTAAGAAAAAGACTGAAGGAACGGCTAGGGTATGAACCGCTAACCATCTAACCGTGAAAATCGGATACGAAACTGGTTGATTGGGATTACTGCTAGTCATGATTGTCTGCCTTTATCTAAAAAACCTTATGGAGCAAATTCTTCAACTTGCTGTTTAGCATTGTCGCGGTCGGAAACGATTGGTAGTTCCATCCGCTCTTGAGTAAAGTATTCATTAGGACGGGGTGTGCCAAACGCATCGTAAGCCAGACCAGTGCTCACAAAAAGCCAACCAGCGATAAATAGGGCTGGGATAGTAACACTGTGAATGACCCAGTAACGAACGCTGGTAATAATGTCACCAAACGGACGTTCTCCAGTTGTACCTGCCATCGTAGATTCCTCCTACCAACAACCGTTTAAAATTCCATAACTATAATAGTTCTAAGTGCCGTTTTTTTCTACATCTTCGATGTTGAAAGATAAAACGAAACTGACTGGCATCGATCATAGGGATTTCCAAGCCCTAAGCTTCCTGGCTAGGCAGCTCATACTTGAGTAAAATCCCTTTCTGACCAATGACAAACCCCTGTTCTGGTGTTACAAAGACTATTTTGTAAAAATTCGAGGGAACATCCCTAAGATCCCGGTCTTTTTGCCAGGTTTTTCCACCATCAAAGCTACAAAGCAAATTACCACTGCCACCTGCTACCCAAATTTCATTGGGTGTGCGATAGGCTAAGTCAAGTAATCCCAAGCTGTTGGAAAAATCTGGATAAATTGGTTCTTCCCACTCTTCTAGGTTTTCGGCAGTGCTAAATTGTACCTGACCACCCCGGGCCAAAATCCACAGACGACCATCGGGGGTAAACCCCATATTCTGGAGACGCTTGGAACTGTAACGATTATGCTGTAACCAAGCACTCTGACCTGGATCCCAAGTGGAGTAAAAGTTTCCTCTAGCAGACACAGCAACGTAACTACCATCTTCAGAGCGGGAAATATTACGGGTGACTCCTACCGCTTGTGCTACCTGAGCCTTCCAGGTTTTACCAGCATCCTTAGTCTGATAAATTGCGCCAACATCAGTGGTCATCTCTGCTGAGTTGGGTCCGAGAGCCAGGATTCTGTTGGGTGAACCTGGTAACTTTTCACTTAAGAGAATGCGAGACCAAGATCCCCCCCCATCATTAGTATGAAGCATGATCGAGGGTTGACCAACAATCCACCCCTCATCACCAGCAAAGCTTACAGAGGAGAAGCGATAATTTTCATCTCCGAGATCCAAGCCTTTCTGTTGCCATGTATTACCCCCATCCTTAGTCTCAAAAATTGTGGCATAGCTACCCACAATCCATCCATGACTAAGATCCCCGGTAAAGCCAAGGTCTTGCATGGTCGCTTCTGTAGGTAAGGAAATAACCGCCCAAGGATTATAGCTTATGGATGAAGGAAATTTGCAGCTGACACAAATTAATGCCACCGCCAGTAATATTAAAATTTGTTTCAGCGTTTTCATCAAATATCTCATTATTTCCAGAACTTCTTGAGTATGGCAGCGTTCTCCGTAGGTTTTCAGACCCCACCAAGGGCGATGGCTTCTAGATCTAAGCTTTGGTGATGCCAGCAGTTGCTCACGTTCACGCATACAAGCCAACTGCCCTGATTTCAGTTCAAACCGTAAAGGCTCAGAAAAAACAAAAAGCCTAATCCTAAAGCGGCAAAAATTAAAAGGTTTTTTTGTGCTGGTGTCATGCGGTTAACACCGAAGCCATAGGTAAGATTCTCCTGAAATCCAGACGGAGCATTAACAGCACCAATATTAATAAACTGAATTTTCGGAGCGCCGCACACTGGACAGCGCCAATCATCTGGCAAATCCTTATATAATGTCCCTCCTGGAACATTGCGATTACTATCTCCCTTAGTCGGATCGTAAACATAGCCACAAGCACGGCATTCATAGCTGCTGGGTGCCTGTTCAGCTAGGGTTTGCTCTGGGGCTCGTTCAGTCATTCCTCTGTAAGCTTAAGCAGCAAATCTTAATAACTATGTTAAAAAATATTATCACACACTAAGTGTCAGATTTTCTTAACTTTCGATTTAAGCTCAGGAGTTTCTCCGAGATGCCTGACCCGATTTTTGATGAACCCTTGAAAGAGTAGGGTCTTCTAGGGAGAGGGAGTACAATCAACTACGAGCAACCTTGAAGTCTATGGTAGTCATTGGCTTTTGAGAACCAACCACTGACCCCTGAGGACCGTTCAAAAGGGCAGACCACCTATAATAAAGTTTGTAAAGAAGTACTAACGCCAGTTTTTACCTGGCACTGACCAATTGTGTTTGTTCTTAGCGGTTACGAGTATCTCTTAGGCTTCATACTAGCTTGCAGCTTAGTTCCCCTACTAGCCCTGTCGGCTTCCAAGCTTTTGCGACCTAGCCATCGGGAGCCAGAGCGGCGCACCACCTATGAATCTGGTATGGAACCAGTGGGGGGTGCTTGGATTCAGTTCAACATTCGTTACTATATGTTCGCCCTGGTGTTCGTGATTTTCGATGTTGAAACTGTATTCCTCTATCCCTGGGCTGTCGCCTTCAATCGCCTGGGATTACTGGCATTTGTGGAAGCCCTAATTTTTATTGCAATTCTTGTGGTTGCTCTGGTTTACGCTTGGCGCAAAGGAGCCTTGGAATGGTCATGAAATCTAATCTTACAAAGGATAGTGCTGCTATAGAACAGCAGCAAACAAACAAAATTCTTAACCCGATTGAGCGAACCCAAGTCACTCAAGACTTATCGGAAAATGTAATCTTAACTACAGTAGACGACCTTTACAACTGGGCGCGGCTTTCCAGCCTCTGGCCGATGTTGTATGGTACCGCTTGTTGCTTCATTGAATTTGCGGCAATGATTGGGTCGCGGTTTGACTTTGACCGTTTTGGTTTGGTTCCTCGTTCTAGCCCCAGACAAGCGGATTTAATTATCACAGCGGGTACCATAACCATGAAAATGGGACCAGCACTGGTTCGTCTTTATGAGCAGATGCCAGAGCCGAAGTACGTGATTGCCATGGGAGCTTGTACTATCACTGGCGGCATGTTTAGCGTTGATTCTCCAACAGCAGTGCGTGGTGTGGATAAATTGATTCCAGTGGATGTCTATATACCTGGGTGTCCCCCTCGTCCAGAAGCAATCATGGATGCTATTGTCAAGCTTCGCAAAAAGGTGGCTAACGAGTCGATTCAGGAGCGTGGTCAGCTCAAGCAAACCCACCGTTACTACAGCACCACTCACAACATGAAAGTGGTACCAGAGATTTTGACCGGTAAGTACCTGCAATCGGAGGAGCGCTATACTCCCCCCAAAGAGTTGACCGAGGGGATGGGAATGGCAGTACCACCAGCACTCAAATCCTATCAAAAGCAGGAGGTAGAGCGTGGCTGAAGAGTCAAAACCAGTAGAGCAAACCACACAATCCTCTGAGATAGTTGAAGCGGGAAAAGTCTCGGGATGGCTCAAGGAAAACGGTTTTGAGCATGAGTTCATGGAGTTGGATCACCTAGGCGTTGAGGTACTCAAAGTTGAACCAGATGTCTTGCTTCCCATTGCTACTGCTCTGTATGCCTATGGGTTTAACTACCTCCAATGTCAAGGAGGCTATGATTTTGGTCCTGGGGCAGACTTGGTAAGCTTTTACCACTTAATTAAAGTGAGTGATAATACTGATCAGCCTGAGGAAGTGCGTGTAAAAGTATTCCTACCGCGAGATAATCCTAAGCTTCCCTCGGTTTACTGGATATGGAAAGCTGCTGATTGGCAGGAGCGGGAAACCTACGATATGTTCGGTATAGTTTTTGAAGGGCACCCTAACCTGAAGCGGATTTTGATGCCAGAAGATTGGGTGGGTTGGCCTTTGCGGAAGGATTATATATCACCGGACTTCTACGAATTACAGGATGCTTATTGATTAGCTGTCCGGCAAAATTCATCCCACACCTATGCTGCGCATTAGGTGTGGGATGAATTTTGCACAGAGTATGTATGGAATTGCTATAATATATCTACTGATAAACAAAGCCGTTCACGTAGCGTGGCCTACGGCCTTAAATGCTGGGCAAGTCAGCTATTTACAGCGCGAAAAAATCGAATTTTTGTATTGTTCCGGCTCAGAGACGAAACCTTAGGATAGTGGATCCTTTATGGTCAGCAGGCTATGCAGAAAAGGGTTACAACTTTATGATTAAGGCTCCACTATCCTTACGGTAACTTCATGCGTAGGGGCATCCCGGAGAGGAAACCTTAGAATAGGGCAGCCTTAATCATGGAAAGCGCGCCTCAAAGTTTTAACCCTTTACGCATAACCGACTAACCATAAAGGCTGCCCTATTCTAGCGGTAACTTCTGACCGTGTCGTTAATCAAGCAAGCCTAGGTATCCGTTCGCGCAGCGTCGGCGAAAGTCGATACCGCTGGGTGTAGTTGGCAAGAAGCCTAAACTGACTCTTTGAGTTCAGTGTAGGAGTATGTGACTTATGGGTTTGTGATCGTTTCCGATACTTTTTAGCTACCAAAGTCTACCAAGATAGACTTTGATCCGCCAATGCAAGATGCTTTCACATCCAGGGGGTATCTCCGCGCTTCTCTGACGGAATATCCCGCGAGCGCCATAAAAATGTCAAAAAAGTTATAACACCGGGATAGAGAGCGCAACTATTAAACCCTTGGTTTTCGGCTTTAATTTAAGTTACATAATAATCCCTGTCGGTGTTACCCTAACTTAAGTTTAACAAATAATAAGAGTTTTTGGTAGACTCTGCGACATTTTCTTGTGCTGTTCACTAACCTCCCTTAAGTATACCAAATAGTTTGAGATATTGCTAGACTATGTGACACTTTTTAGAACTGTATACAAACCCTGATGCGATCGCAAACTCAACATCGCACTTTGCTCACTCCCTAAGAGGGCTGATTGGTTATAGTCAAATCAACTTACTTAGGATTCTCGATGACCTGATCAGCTTTTAGCTTCCAGGAAAAAAAGCCCCAAATCTGCAAGCGTGATCGACCACCCATGGCCTACCGCCAAGTGTGAGTGTGGGATTTTTGCACAAAGTCTTTGACACAAAACCAGCAAGATGCCTTATATTATATTGACTGACAAGCAAGGTCGAAAATGCTGCTTGTTGGTGAAATGCTTCACGTATTTGGATGCATCAGTTACCTTAAATCTTTGTCGTTGCTCGTAACTTTGCTCTAAATATCTTTCATTCTGATTACTTTTCAAATATAGCTTAGGCACAAAGATGGTGCCAGTTTGGACTAGATAAACAAAGAGCGCATTTTCTACAATGAAATAGCCCTGGTTAGATATACTTATGCATTGGTTAAATGAGCTAGGTTTTTATTTTTGTCTGATCAGGTACAAGAGCTGAGTATACTTAGATACTGCACCAAGTTAAAATTTTACCTGTCAAACTAGGGAACAGGGAACGGCGAACAGGTAAAAGTGATAATATTTGACTATTTAAGTACTGAAATTGATTGTTATCACTGCCGTTATTAAGTTTTTTGTAGTTGTGCAATATTTGATTCTATAGTGTTTTGGTAATTCAATAAACACTATAGAATTTGTAAAATCCATTGTCAACAAGCACAATAAGCCATGGTTAATTAAAAAATATTACCGATTACCTAACAAGAGACAAGATTTGTTTACTCTAAATTGCTATCCGCGTCAGCATATAGTATATTAATGCTGGTGAATTAAATTAATGTACTGCTTGGATTTAAAAGATGGTTTATACACCAGACCAACCGCAACAAAGCTTAAGTACTCAAACAGCGCGTAATTTAGCGACGACGACTAAAACAGCGCCCCAAATGCGGGGGAAGACCCCACGTTTACTCCTCAAGCTTCTACCTTGGGTTGAGGTTTCAGGTGGTACTTACCGGGTGAACCGCCGAGATATCAGAGTTACAGAAGAGATGCCCACGAACGATGATGGGGAAAAGAACATTGAAATATTAAGTGGTCACGAAGGCGAACCCAGCGTCACCCAAACCTTTGTTGACTACGATGATGAACCTCGGGAGTATCCCCTGAGTATTGTCCAGACAATCTTGAAGGTTCATACCCGAGTCGGTGATCTCTACAGCAATGCCACGGATCAGGTGCGAGAGCAGTTGCGCATCACCGTTGAAGGATTGATGGAACGTAAGGAAAACGACATTATTAACCATGATGGTGATGGTGATCCCGACAAAGCCTATGGCTTAGTCCATGCCGCAGATCCATCTATGCGCATCTCCACTCGTACTGGGCCACCCACACCGGATGACTTTGATGAACTATTGACAAAGGTCTGGAAACAGCCAGCATTTTTCTTAGCCCACCCCCAAGCGATCGCTGCGTTTGGCCGAGAATGTACGCTTCGGGGTGTTCCCCCTGCAACCGTTCAACTATTTGGTTCTCCCTATATCACCTGGCGAGGGGTTCCGGTAGTTCCCAGTAATAAGTTGAAGGTAAACGAGGGCAAAACCAATATTCTGCTGATGCGAGTTGGCGAAGCCGCCCAAGGGGTGGTGGGTCTACACAAAACTGGCGTGTCTGGAGAACAAGTGCCAGGTGTGTCCGTGCGTTTAATGGGGATCAATGACCAGGCGATTGCCACTTACCTGATTACCACCTATTTTTCCGTAGCCTGCCTTGTGCCCGACGCCCTAGGCGTTCTGGAGAACGTAGATATTACGACCTACCATAATTATGACTGAACAACAAGGTTTAAATCTTTCCCCATCGCCTCAGAACAGTCAACCCCTTGAAAGCTCTTTCGGAGGGGATCTATCCGATCCCCAAATGTTAGATCAGATATTGAATCAGCTCTTTGCCCAGCTACCCGAACCGCTAACCTCACCAGAGGCAATAGCTGGCATGATACCACAAATGCTGACTGGACAGGGTTCAAGTCAACCTGTGGCGGCTGCTCAAGCTCAATCCAGCAGCCAGAGTCCCAAGCAACAAGAGACTCAACCCCAGCAGACCAATAGTGGGCAAAGTTCAGAGCAATTGCTCTGTGATGCCCAACAGCAGCTGTCCAGCCTACAGGGTCTAGGCCAAATAATAGACCCAATCATCTCTGAGGCTCAACCACTTATGTCTGGTCTGGAGAGCCTAGACCTATTGGGAGCTGAAGCTCAACAGCAGCTGTCCAGCGGGTCAACCCCAGACCAGATGGCTGGAACTAGTCAGCAATCTCCTGATCTGCAGGGAAAAACACCCACATCTGCCCCATTAACGCCAGTGCCTCAGGGGGATACCTCTGGCTCTGCCTTAATGCCTGAGATCTCCTCAGCACAAACCCCCAACTTGTCTCCGACTCAAACCAGTGAGGCAGCAACCAAAAGCACAACTGCACCCAGCACTGCTGCTACCGAAGCCAATCGGCAAGGGCGTCAAGTACCCAGTCAATCTCCAAGCAGTGGCAATGGCATGACAGGGATGGGGGATCTCAGCCTCAGCGAGTTCCTACCCGACTCAGCCGAATTACAGCGTCTGTTTGAGCAAGGCATGGCAGCCGTTCTGCCAACAGAACCAGCTCTTCCAGCTTCCCCTCAATCTGGCTCAGACCAGATGGGAGCAGCAGGATCTACCAGTACAGCATTGCAGAACCCTGAACAGGTAGGATCGGAGGTTGAACCAAAAGCTAAAACGGTGCTAAACCCTGAACAAGCTGGTGCAGTGGGCCAACAATCCTCTCCTGATATCCAGGGGAAAACACCGGCTTCTTCCCAACCTGCGTCTTTATTTGATGAAAGTTCCCCCGATTATTACTTTTTGCCAAATCTGTCTCCAACCATGACCTCTGCTGCCTCTACGCTACCTGCTGGTGACCCATCCGGTAGCAACATGGTGGCTCCCGAACAACTCGGAGGGGTAATAGAAACCCAAAGCCGTGAGCTACAAGGTCAAGGGGAAGGGGAAATCCAAAACCTCAAACAACTTGGGGGACGGAGCACCAGCGAGGCTCTACCTCAGGTTGAGATGCTACCCGGTGCCGAGTTCCTGAGCATTTTAGAGGAAGGGGTTGGTCGCATTCCTCTGAGTGAAGCAGATCTGCATCAGTCTCTAACCGAACCTCCAGCAGCGGTGCCCCTGCCCCCTGGAAGCACACCTAAGTTTTACTTTTTGCCAGACTCAAAACCGGCGGAGTCAACTTCATCCAAGCCTTCCACTGAGCAACAAACCTCGCAACTGCCCCAGGATGGCTTTGATGTGGAAGCGGTACGGCGAGACTTCCCAATTCTGCACCAGCAGGTTCATGGCAAGCCACTGATCTGGATGGATAATGCGGCCACCAGTCAAAAACCCCAGAGCGTGATCGATACTCTATCCCAGTTCTACGAGCAGGATAATTCCAATGTACACCGAGGGGCTCATACCCTAGCGGCGCGCTCTACCAATGCCTACGAAGACGCTCGGGAGAAAATTCAACGGTTTCTGGGCGCAAGTTTAGCCAAGGAAATTGTCTTTGTACGGGGTACGACCGAAGGGATTAATCTGGTGGCGCAAACCTATGGTCGCAAGCATGTTAAAGCTGGGGATGAGATTTTGCTCACTACCTTAGAGCACCACTCTAACATTGTGCCCTGGCAGATGCTAGCCCAAGAGAAAGGAGCTGTGTTAAAGGTTGCTCCTATTAGTGATCAAGGGCAAATCCTACTGGAGGAATATCAAAAACTGCTCAGCGATCGCACCCGTATCGTTGCTCTGAGTCATGTTTCCAATGTCTTGGGAACGGTGCTGCCCATCAAAACCATGGCAGCTATGGCTCATCGCCATGGTGCTACGGTGGTGGTCGATGGGGCTCAATCGGTTCCCCATTTCCGAACCAATGTTCAAGACCTGGGGGCTGACTTTTATGTTTTCTCCGGTCACAAGCTCTTTGGCCCCACTGGCATTGGTGCTCTCTATGGCAAGGCAGCTTTACTCAAAGAGATGCCCCCCTGGCAAGGCGGTGGCAACATGATTGAGTCTGTTTCCTTTGAAAAAACCACCTTTAACGACATTCCAGCTAAATTTGAAGCAGGTACCGGCAACCTGGCAGCAGCTGTAGGTTTAGGGGCAGCCATTGACTATCTCAATCAAATTGGTTTTGAAGCGGCGGCTAAACATGAAGAAGCATTGATGGCCTATGCCACAGCGGCAATGGCAGCTATTCCAGGATTGCGCCAGATTGGTACAGCGCCGGATAAGGTCAGTACGTTGTCGTTTACCCTTAAGAATATTTCTTCAGAGGATATGGGGAAATTCTTGGATAGTGAAGGCATTGCCGTACGTGCTGGACATCATTGCGCCCAACCCACCCTGAAACGGTTTGGGTTGACTAGCACTGTGCGCCCATCCTTAGCCTTTTACAACACCTTTGGAGAAGTAGATAAGCTGATCGCAGCAATTAAAAAAGCAAAACACCAGTTATCTTAAGCTGTTGCGTATTTAACTTGTATGTTTCGGATGGGCATCTCGCCCATCCCACAAGAAACTGATGATTGTTGTTTATACAAATTAGATGCGTTGCGAGCTTAAAACTCAATATAAAAACCCTAATCGTTTAAGAGAACCCATCCCATGGTTTACACATCGGAGCAGCCACAACAGAGTTTAAGTGTTCGTGCAGCCAAGAAACTAGCCTGTACCACCAAATCCCCGCCGCAAATGCGGGCCATTTCACCACGCTGGTTGCTCCAGCTATTGCCTTGGGTTGAAGTATCAGGGGGGACTTACCGTGTCAACCGACGGGATGTCAGGATTTCAGAGGGTTTTGCCGCAAACGATGACGGAGAAAAGAACATTGACATCTTAAGTTGTCACGAAGGGGAACCCACCCTCACCCAAACCTTTGTTGACTACGACGATGATCCGCCGGAATATCCGTTAAGGGTGGCTCAAACGATTGTGCGGGTGCATACCCGGGTCAGTGACCTCTACAGCAATGCCAGAGATCAGTTGCAAGAGCAGTTGCGCTTGACTATTGAAGGGCTAAGGGAGCGCAAGGAATGGGAAATTGTCAACAACGATGGCAATGGTGATCCAGACCGAGCCTTTGGGTTACTCCACAGGGCGGATCCTTCCATGCGACTCTCAACGCGCACAGGCCCCCCTACCCCAGATGATTTTGATGAACTCCTGGCTAAGGTGTGGAAACAACCAGCCTTTTTCTTGGCTCACCCCAAGGCGATCGCCGCCTTTGGTCGGGAATGCACTCGTCGTGGGGTTCCCCCAGCCACAGTGAACTTGTTTGGATCGCCCTTTATCACCTGGCGTGGAGTTCCCATTATTGCCAGTAACAAACTTGCTGTGGACGCCAAAGGCAAATCCAATATTCTGCTGATGCGCGTGGGTGAAGCGCAGCAAGGAGTTGTAGGGCTACGTAAAACAGGTTTGATTGGCGAACATGAAGAGATTCCAGGTGTCTCTGTGCGGTTGATGGGCATTGACCAGAAAGCGATCGCCTCCTACCTCGTCACCCTTTACTTTTCCGCCGCCGTGCTGGTTCCCGATGCTTTGGGGGTACTAGAAAATGTAGATACTGGTCGCTATTATGATGAAGATGCAAATAGTAGGAAAAGACCCTCGGCATCTTCTGTGTCTTCCAATGTGTCATCCAAACAGGCCGTTCTCACGTTTGATGGTCAGGATGATTATATCGATTTGGGAAATCAGCCTGAATTTAAAATTGCCAAAGAGATCACCCTAGAAGCTTGGGTTTATTGTGAAGCCCAAGTTAGAGAGGCTGGTATTATTTCCAATGTTTTTGATACAGGTGCTGCTAAGAGTGGATACGGTCTCTTACTCAATGGGAAAAGCGGGATATTTTTTGCTTTGAAAACCTCATCTCAAAAAATTATTTATTTGAATAGTAAAAGCAATAGCCTTACATTAAATCAATGGCATCATATTGCTGGAACTTACGATGGTAAAGAAATGAAGGTCTATGTAGATGGAGTAGAAAAAGCAAATCGAGCTCTAGAATCTTCTGGTATTGATTACAAGCCCGAAAATGATTTAGCAATTGGCAGATATAACGATAACAATGAAACCCATCTTTTTAAGGGTAAGATTGCTGAAGTTAGGCTTTGGGGAGTGACTCGTACTCAGGCAGAAATCCAAAAGGATATATCCCGCCGTTTGATCGGGAATGAACCAGGACTAGAGGGATATTGGCCTTTGAACGAAGGGAGTGGCAATACCGTTTCTGATCGTACAAGTCATGGTAACAATGGCACAATTAATGGTGCAACTTGGGGGACTGCTGATGATTTACAGCTTTGAACAAAATCTGCAAAAGCAGAGCTAGTAGGGTGGGCAAGGACAGGTAAAATGTCTATCCCACAAGTAATCAAAGCTAGTAGGGTGGGCAAAATGAATATCTTTAAGGATTAGACTGATAAATCGCCCATTTTTGCCCACCTAAGCTGTTCGACATTTAACTTGCATGTTTTGGACGGGCGAGACGCCCATTCCACAAAGAACTAAGGACAGGCAAGATGCCCAATACTGCATTCTCAATTCTCAATTCTCAATTCTCAATTCTCAATTCCCAATTCTACATTCCTCAGGGTAATTGGCATAGTTTCCGGAGCAGGAATAACCCTACCAATCAAGGAGCTTTGTTTGTGGCCAAATGTTTTCAACTTCTTGATACATTCATCAACGTTTTCAGCTGGAATAGCAGCCAGGAGTCCACCAGAGGTTTGAGGGTCAAATAACAACTGGTATTTGGCTAAATCACCAACCTGGGTAGCATTATTGATGTAGATGGCTAGTCGTAAATTTTGAGGGTGTAGGGAACTGGTAATTCCTGCTTCCACGGTTTCTATGGCTCCTGGCAAAATCGGTATGGCATCTAAGTCTAATTCAACTCCCACTTGGGAGGCTTTTACCATATCTAAAAGGTGTCCGAACAGCCCAAATCCAGTAATGTCAGTGCAGGCTGTTGCGCCGGATTCAAGAAGGACTTGGGCAGCAGTTTGATTGGAGAGCAACATGGATTCAAGGGCCTGCTCAATCCAGCGACCTTTAGCTTGGTAGCGCATATCAGCTGCAAACAGTGTTCCTGTACCAATAGCTTTGGTTAGCATCAACACTTGCCCAGGTTTCATCCCACTTTTGCGCAAAAGTTGGTCGGGATTAACTAGCCCGTTGCAGGACAGACCAAAGGCTAATTCCGCGCCTTCAGTGGTGTGACCACCAATTAAGGGACTCTGACAGTCTTGGAGGATTTTATTGGCTCCCGACATCAATTGATAGAGGGTTTCCTCGATCTTTTCGTCTGTCCCGTAGGGAATGGTGACGATGGCTAAGGCACTTTGAGGGGTTGCTCCCATGGCAAAAATGTCACTCAAACAGTGATTGCTGGCAACTTGACCGAAGATATAGGGGTCATCGATCAAGCTACGAAAATAATCGACTGTCTGTACCAGCAGTTGACCGGCTGGCACTTGCAAAACAGCTGCGTCATCTGGGTCCCCCAATCCAATCATAATATCGGCTCCTCCCATGATCGGCAGCCGTTTGATCACCTTTTCTAGGATTGTACTACCCACCTTTGAACCACAGCCTGCACAGTGCATTTTGGGTTTGCTAATCGGTGATGGCAACAGGGAACTGGAGAGATTGTCTTCTTGTCTTTTGGACTCTTGATCTCCCCTACTGCTTGGTTCTTCCGCTTCCATTGACGGTAAATCGTCAAACTTATCCATGAATTTGCGGTCAATTTGGTCTTTCCATAGCCACAGCAGCGGTGAGCGCCACTCCAAAAATGACCAAGAAGCGATCGCTTGTTTGTCCCCCGTGCCAATTAAACTTAAATATCGAGCCTGGGGATGGTAAGGGAGCAGTTTTTGGCCTAAGACAATCCGTCGCAGGTTTTCAAATAATGGTTTTCCCTGACGAACAGCAAATACCCCAGCTTTAGGCCGCTGGTAGTTTTGCATGGTGGCAATATCTCCAGTAGCAAAGACATGGGGATGGGAAATCGACTGTAAGGTATCGGCAACGAGAATGAACCCGCGCTCATCAGTGGCTAGTCCTGAGGCTTTAATCCAACTGGGAGCCGAGGCTTGAGTCACCCAAAAGACATGGTGGCATTCAACTTTTAAGCCAGAGTCACAGATCACCTTGAGGGGTTGGGATTGATCGGCATCAGCAGATATTTGACTCACTTCTTCCCTTAAATGGATTCTAATTCCTCGTTGGAATAAAATTTTTTCTAAGTGACCCCGGACCCAACGATTGTGCTGGGGTAACAGTTGAGTACCTCGATGGAATAAATGAATTTGTAACTTCTCCGTCGGTTGACCAGCATCGGTTAAAATTTGATGCAATTTTGCTTGCATGTTCAGGGCCAGTTCTACTCCACCAGCTCCACCCCCAACAATACCCAAGGTGAGAGGGCCCATGGGATTGTGTTCCACCTGGGCAGCGATTTGCTCCCAGGCTGCCAAAAACAGGGGAACCGGTTTTGCAGGAATCGCATACTTAGCTGCACCAGGTGTTCCAACCCTTGCTGGCGTACTGCCAATATCAATGGATAAATAATCAAAGGCAACAGGGGGATGATTGGCACAAATTACTTTCTTTTCAGTTAACTCCAGACCAATCGCTTGGTCTAAATATAACTGGGCTTTGGAAAACACCGCCAGACGACGCAAGTCGATGTGAGCTTCATCGTAGGTGTAAAAACCGGCAACATGACCTGGTAGCATTCCCGAATAGGGGGTGTGGGCATTGTCGGTAATCAGGGTTATACGGACACCAGGCAGAGGTTTCATGGCAAACTTTTTGAGAGCGATCGCATGGCTGTGACCACCACCAACTAAGACTAAATCTGTGGTGATCGGTTGAGGAGCTGGCTGCATGAGACCCGTTGAAAAAATTGAAAAAGCTGTCTTCAGTTTATCTAATTTTGCTTCAATAAAACCCACATCCCAGACTTGACAGTGTCATAGGTAATAATCAGGCTTTATCTGTGGCTGATCAAACATCGATAGCGCCAAATTAACTATTTATAGGGAAAAAAAATCGCCAAGCTACACAGAATTATTAGCGTATTACTTTAATACTACAACTTGATCGGCGAAATCTGGGATAAAAAAAATTCAATTTTTACCTTAGCCAAAGTATAATCTTCACAGTTTGATGATCAAGGAAGAAAACAATGAACAAAAAAATCTTACTAGGTTTTCTTTTAGTCCTATTACTACCGGTTACTGCCTGTTCCCCTAGCTCCGATTCTACATCCTCGTCTGGAAATGGGGCTCAGGTTCAATCTTTTACCACTGGAGCAATCCCCGATCAAGATCCTGAAAAGTTACAGCGACTCTACGGCAAGCTTGCAGCTTACCTAGAAGCAGAATTAAAGGTTCCGGTAGAATACAAGCCTGTGATTGACTATGCAGCAGCGGTAACAGCTTTTCGGGTGGGGGACTTGGATCTGGTCTGGTTTGGTGGACTGACTGGGGTTCAAGCACGGTTACAGGTAGAAGAGGCTGAAGCGATCGCTCAACGGGATATTGATGCTGAATTTCACACCGTTTTTATCGCCAATAAAAGCAGCGGGCTCAAACCCATTAAGGATATTAAAGATTTAAAAGTTTTGAAAGGTCATACCTTAACTTTTGGCAGTGAGTCATCTACCTCTGGACGCTTGATGCCCCAGTATTTTCTCGAACAAGCAGGGGTAACCTTAGACGATTTTAAAGGTGAAGTTGGGTTTTCCAAATCCCACGATGCCACCATTCAATTGGTTGAGGCAGGGAGCTACAAGGTAGGAGCCTTGAACGAACAGGTCTGGAAGAGTCGCGTTGCAGCTGGGAATGTGGACTTAAAAAAAGTAGAGTTGATTTGGCGAACTCCAGCTTACTATGATTATCACTGGGTGATTAATCCTAAAGTCAAAGAACGCTACGGGGATGATTTTGTCGAGCGGGTTCAAGCCGCCTTGTTAAAGCTAGATCCTAATGTTCCCGAGCAAAAAGAAATTCTTGACTTATTTGGAGCTACTAAATTTATTTCTACAAAAAATGACAACTATGCCCAAATTGAGAAAATTGGACGGAAAATTGGCAAGATTAAGTAAATAAGCTGATCTACATTTAAATTGGCTATTCCCCGTTCCTTTATCCGCTGTTCCCTGTTACCTTTGAGCAATTTAGGTGGCGTTGCGTCAGTCTTCGCGCTGAATAGGAGTAGGGTGGGCATCCTGCCAGCCAGAAAAGATCGCCGAACAGGCAAGATGCCCATTCCACAGGTGCGACCCGTGGCGAATTTAATAATTAGATGCGGAAAGCGCACCTAAAAACTTTTAAAATCATTCCAATATTAAGCAACGCCAAATGCTGAAGAGCTTATCACTAATCACCAATGACTAAAATTCCTATCTTTGAACTCAAACAGGTATCCCAGCAATTTGGCCAGTTTCGGGCATTGACTAACCTTAACCTCAAGATTTATCCTGGGGAACGAGTTGCCCTAGTGGGGGCGAGTGGTGCAGGTAAAAGTACCTTGATGCGCCTGCTCAATGGCATCTTACTCCCCAGTCAAGGAGAAGTCTGGGTCTTAGGTCGTAATCTAGCTAGAATCTCCCCGCGCCAATTGCGTCAGGTGCAGCGTCGCCTTGGCACCGTTTACCAACAGTTCAATCTAGTCAATAACCTCCGGGTGATTCATAACGTTAATGCCGGTCATTTAGGACGCTGGTCATTGATGAAAGCTCTTATTTCTTTATTGTTTCCCCAAGAGGTAGACACTGCTCTCAAGGCTTTAGATCAGGTAGGAATTCCCGAAAAGCTTTATGCACCAACCGAGGAACTGTCTGGAGGACAGCAACAACGGGTTGCCTTAGCTAGAGTGCTGGTGCAAAATCCTGACGTGATTCTTGCTGATGAACCGATTTCTAACCTGGACAGGCAAATGAGTCGGGAAATTATGGATTTGCTAAAGGAGATAAGTGAAACCGGGGGAAAGACATTAGTAACTAGTCTGCATTCTATCGAATTCGCCTGCAGTCATTGCGATCGCTTGGTGGGATTGCAACGGGGAAAGATTGTCTTTGATGTTCCTCCAGGGGTTTTGTCTCAGAGCATGATCGACAAATTATATGCTACAGAGACTGATCTGATGAATGTATAGTTTGAAATTTTTAGGAACATTTCCGTCTAAACTTATATAGCATTCGAAGTAAAGTTTAAGACACATTAGAAATCTCCAAATAATCTTTAATCGAGTCAAATAAATAAAATTAAACGTGTGAAAAATTATCATTTTTAAAAAATAATTTTATAAACGATATTAGCGTGACCAAATTAGTTATATTAATTGCATAAATTTTGACTACAGTCAAGCTAATTTATTACATATTTACACTACCATTTATTTCGTTTGTTTCGTCTATTAACCTCTATTTTTCGGGTGTTATGGTATTATATAAATCTATATTTGTGTTCCCTGTTACCCGTTTTATGTTCCCTGTTCCCTTGAAAGCAAAATACTATTAAAATCCGTTGCAATAACTTAGATGACTCAAAGTTTATCTCGTCCACCATTACTGAATCGCAGCCTGCTGTGGGCAATTTGTTTTGTCATTTTTATCGGGATGGCGGTTGTTAAAGCTGGTATCTTTGAGCAAGATCTTGTTAATGTGGGAGGATTTTACCAACTATTGCGATTCTTGCGGGCGAGTTGGCACCCCGAAGTGAGTCCTGAGTTTCTGCAGCTGACCCTGAAGGCTACCCTCACGACCCTAGCTTATGCCGCCTGTGGCACTTTTCTGAGTATCTTGCTCGGCGTGGTGGCAGGAGTTATCACCTCCCAGGTTTGGTGGTTGACAGTCTTGCCTCACTGGACTCTGCGACAACCCATCTGGCTGGGAATTCGGGGACTGCTGGCCTTCCCCAGAGCAATTCATGAGATGATCTGGGGCATTTTTTTTGTCAGTATCTGGGGTTTAGATCCTCTGGCGGCCATTATGGCCATCGCCATTCCCTATGGGGCAATAGTCGCGAAGGTCTTCTCAGAAATTCTGGATGAAACGCCCCGGGGTGCTTTGATGGCATTACTCAGTAGTGGCGTGTCCCCCTTGATGGCCTTTCTTTACAGTATCATTCCGCAAGCCTTTTCAAATCTCCTGTCCTACACCCTCTATCGCTTTGAGTGTTCCATTCGTTCAGCTACTGTACTGGGGCTGGTTGGGGCTGGTGGGTTGGGCTATGAGATCTTGCTGAGTTTACAGTCTCTGCGTTACGAACAACTATGGACATTTTTCTATGCCCTAGTTTTATTAAGTGCTGTAATTGACATCAGTAGTGTCATCTTGCGCCGCCGGATTAATTTGACAGTAGTTTTAATTTTAGTGGCCTTGTGCTGTTTGGGGTTTTTGTATGTCAGTCCTGATGTGAGCAAGTTTTGGTCTCCCCGAACTCAAAAACTCTTGGGTGACATTGCCCAAGCATCATTTCCCCTCGATTTTAAGGCTGTGCCCTTGTCGCAGCTGTGGAAGTTATCACTACAAACTCTAGTTATGTCTGTCCTGGCCAGTGCTGGTTCTGGTCTTGTAGGGATTGTTCTGTCTTTTCCGGCAGCCCATAATTTTTTGCTACCAGGGGGATTGCTCAATCCCAGTCCAAAAGCTTCCCGATTAGCTGCCTTACAAGGCTGGTCTATCCTAGTATTCACCAGGATCATACTAATGTTTGGCAGAGCTATTCCTGCCCCAATTTGGGCATTAGTGGTGATGTTTGTCATGTTTCCGGGAGTGTTACCTGGTGCGATCGCCCTAGGATTGCATAATCTTGGCATCCTTGGCAGGTTGATGGCAGAAATCAATGAAAATTTGGAAAAGCCTCCCTTAGAAGCCTTAAAAGCACAAGGAACTCCAGGAGCACTCTTGTTTCTCTATGGGATATTCCCGATGAATTTACCTCGTTTTCTGGCTTATATTTTCTATCGCTGGGAGGTATGTATGCGGGAGACAGTCATTGTAGGATTAGTTGGGGCTGGAGGATTAGGGGTGTTGTTGACCGAACAACTGAGCAGCTTTGATTATCGCAGTGTGGGCGTGACGCTGGTTTGTTTTGTCTTTTTGACTTTTTTCGTTGATTGGGTGAGTGCTGCCGCTAGAGAATCGATAACTCCTCATAAATCTCTAAATTAGTAATGGGATTATGCTTCTGCCTTACTGGTGTTGCACAATAACAGGATGATGTACCTATTTGCCGAAGGAAGTTTGAACTGTAGAGATACTCTTAAACCGTCATAAATCAGGATAAACCCGCATAAAACAGTCAAGGTGCAATTTATTGTTGCCTGAGGGAGAAGTGGTCATCAGCAATTGGAGTCAAGCCTGCCACAAATCTTTCTAGGCGATCCTGGCATCTCGACCAGGAGTTTCTTGAAAGCCTTAGTTTTGCTATGCTTACAATCAAGGGGCGACCGATGAAGGCGCTCATAGAAGCGAAAGGGGTAAGAGCCTTTCCACGGTCAGGATTCAGGCCAAGTTCCCACCCAAAGGAGCGTATTGAGATGGATAACTCGGTGAAAACTAGGTTACTCCCGAATCAATGGGTTTCACAGCTAGAGGGTAAAGCCAAAGGAAACCAGAATGTCGAGAAGGTGAACAGAGGCAGGGAAAGAATCAAAAGGTTGACGAGTAGGAACCGTTGATATAAGGCACCGTAATAAACAATACCTCTGCCAAAACGACAATGGAGGTAATAGCTCCAGGATTAGCCTCGCCTTGATGGGGCAATCAGAATCACAAACGGACTCGGTGTAGAGACGGCAACCTGAGATTCGTATCTTCTATGTGTGTAACCGGGTAAGCCGAGGTTGAGTCCAATATCTAGGTCGATTGATATTGGTAGCCAAATCGTAAGAGGAGGTCTAACTCTGGGCCCGGTAAAAGACTGAACCAAGCGAAAGCCAACAACCGAAAGGAAACAGGAAAGCCGGAAGGTCATAACTGGTTGGATAGAGGGAAATCCCTCAACTCGTGCAGAGTGCTGAATTTCAGAACTAATTCCGAGCCAAGGAAAAAATACGTTTTGATTCCCTAATTGTATATGGAAAAGATAGAATCGAAACCTTCGGGGGACGGTATCGTAACTGAGCAAACCACCAATTGGCACTCCATAGACTGGAAAAATGCCTACCGGATGGTTAGGAAACTTAGACGTAGAATTTTCAAAGCGACACGTGAAGGCAACTGGAAAAAGGTAAACAAGTTGCAGAGGTTAATGCTCCGCAGCTACTCCAATATCCTTACTTCCGTCAGACAGGCTACCCAGATAAATGGTGGAAAAAAAACCCCAGGGATAGATGGACAGGCAAAACTTAATCCCAAGGAAAGAGGCGAAATGGTCGATGCCCTCACCACTTACAAAGCATGGAAGCCAATCCCAACAAAACGCATCTACATACCCAAATCCAACGGAAAACAAAGGCCATTAGGAATCCCTAGCATGACGGATAGATGCCTACAGGCAATCGTCAAGAATGCATTAGAGCCTACATGGGAAGCCAGATTTGAACCCGTATCATACGGTTTCAGGCCAGGAAGAAGTGCCCATGATGCTAGACAAAGGATATTCCAAAACATATGTGGTGAAAAGAACAGGAAATGGTGGGTCTTAGACGCAGACATCTCAGGATGTTTTGATAATATCGCCCACGAACCACTCCTAGAAACCATTGGAAGCTTCCCAGCAACACATCTTATTAAAGAGTGGCTTAAAGCAGGATATGTCTACAAAGACGTATTCTACAATACAGAGGAAGGAACCCCCCAAGGTGGAATAATTAGCCCATTATTGGCCAATATAGCCCTCCACGGATTAGAAAAAGAATTGGGAATCAAATACAGATGGAGTAGAGACAAAAGGAAGAAAGATGGTGGAGGATGGTACAACGTGACACCTAGGACTTACGTCCGCTTTGCTGATGACTTCGTAATCCTAACAGAAAGCGAGGAAGATGCGGCGAACGCTAAGGAAATCACCGAAAAGTGGTTATCTGAAAGAGGACTAAAACTATCCAAGGAAAAAACCAAAATAAGC